>JALWTZ010000389.1 GCA_026993285.1 Lysobacterales bacterium
TCATCCGCCAGCTGCAGGGCGTCGATCCGCTGCTTCAGCCCGGCCTGTTGCTGGCGCAGGGATTCCAGTGTGCCGGCCTGGGCCTGCTGCGCCTGTTCCAGCGCCTGCTGCAACTGTTCCAGTTGTTGCCGCTGGCGGCTTTCGCCTTCCTTGAGAAAACGCAACTGCTGTTGCACCTGCTCCAGCGGCCCCTGCCAGGGCGGTGTAACTTGTGCCGTCTGCCGTTGCCATTGCTCCCAGCCCAGCCAGCCGGCCAGCGCCAGGGCAAGCAGGGCCAGCAGCAGGGCCACGGCGGCCAGCCCACGGCCTGATGCCGGGCGACTGGCGGGCACGGGGGCCCCGGCTTCCGGCGGGGGTGTGCCGGCGTCCCCGCTGGGCCTTGCATCGGGTTCGGTGGACGGGTCGGTTTCCGCCTGCAGAACGGGGGCTTCATCCTGCGCGGAGGCCACCGCTTCAGGCTCGGGGGTTTCCGGCTCCGGGTTCTCCGGCCCGGTAGCCGTATCATTGTCCTGTTCGTGTTCCGTGGTCTTTTCCTGGCTCATGTTCATTCATCCAGCATGATTTGTCGGGCGGGCTCCCGGTCGTTGTAGCGGGAGGACATCACGGCGCCATACGCACCCGTATTGGCCACCAGCATCATATCACCTTCCCGGCAGATGGGCAGTTGCCGATCCACGCCGAGAATGTCGCCTGTTTCACAGATTGGGCCAACCACCGTGGCTGTCAAGGCCGGCGGCTCGTGCAGGCGGGTCAAATTGACGATGGGGTGGTAGGCACCATAGAGCACCGGGCGAATCAGGGAATTCATCCCGGTTTCCACGCCCACATAGTGGGTGCTGCCCTTGCGCTTGGTCTGGGTGACCCGGCTGAGCAGCACGCCGCTGTTGGCCACCACGAATCGGCCCGGTTCCAGCCAGAGCGCCACATCGGGGTGTTGCCGGTGGATTTCTCCCAGGCTTTCATCCAGTGCCTGAATATTGAGGGCTGGTTCTCCGGGGGATTCCTGTATGCCCATGCCGCCGCCCAGGTCGATATGGCGCACCTCGGGAAAGGCTTCGCGTACCCGGTGGAGAAAACGCGCGGTCTGCTGCCAGTTTTCATAGTTGAGAATCCCGCTGCCGGTATGGGAGTGCAGCCCTTCCACGGTCACGCCATGCTGTTTGAGCAGCGCGGCCATGGGCTCGATTTCTTCCGGCGAGATGCCGAACTTGGAGCCTTCTCCCGCCGTGCGCACATACTTGTGGTGGCCCTTGCCATGGCCGGGGTCCATGCGCAGCATGACGGTTTTTCCGGCAAAGACTTCCGGCCAGGCTTCCACCGGGTAGCGGTTGTCCAGGGTGACATGCACCCCCAGCGCGAAAGCCCGTTCGTATTCTTCCCGGGCGGCGAAATTGGGGGTAAAGAGAATGCGATCCCGGTCGATGTCCGGAAACAGGCGCAGCACATGCTCGATTTCGTTGGGTGAAACGCACTCCAGCCCCAGCCCGGCCGCTTCCACGATGCGCAATACCGGGTCGAAATCATTGGCCTTCATGGCGTAATAGATGCGGCTGACCTGTTGCAGTGATTGCAGCTGGGCGATCTGCCGGCGGATGGTTTCTCCGTGGTAGACGTAGGCGGGGGTTTTGTCCTCGGCAAAGGCCAGCAGTCTTTCCCGCTCACGCTCCCACCAGGGTGCTTCGCTGGGTGCGTAGGCCTTGAGATTCTCCTGCATCAGTTCTTCCCAGGTAGGGCCGAGCACGCCTGGGCTGCGCTCGATGCCGATGAGCAGCCGGTGCAGGTTCTTGGCCAGGCGTTCGGTCTGGTCTTCATCCACCACCACGGTGAGGTTGAGGTCGTTGGATGACTGATTGAGCATGTGAATGCGATGCTCGGCAAACACCTGCATGGCCGGGCCCAGCTTGTGCAGGGTGGCCCGCATGCGCCGGCCCACCAGGGTGACGGCGCCACAGTTTTCGATCAATTCCACCTGGCAGAGGGCTTCCAGATCGGCCTTCAGGCGCATGAGATCGGCCCGGGTGTATTCGTTCTCGCTCTGGTCCAGCGAGACGGTGACGTTGGTCTGCGAGGTGGAGATGAGGTCCACCGACAGGCCATGTTGCTTGAATACGGCGAAGGCCTCGGCCAGAAAACCGGCCTGGTGCCACATGCGCACCGTATTCATGGAAACCAGCACCAGCCCCTTGCGTACCGAGATGGCCTTGACCTGGGTGGGTTGCACCCGCTCGGCCTGGCCGATGCAGGTGCCGCCGGCCTCCGGCTTCTGCAGCGCGTGGACACACAGGGGAATGCCCGCCTCGGACACCGGCTGGATGCAGCGCGGGTGCAATACCTTGCCGCCGGCGGAGGCGATTTCCTGCGCTTCGTCGTAATCCAGCTCCAGCAGCTGGCGGGCCGTGCTGATCATCCGCGGGTTGGCGGTGAACATGCCGGGCACATCGGTGTAGATCTCCAGCATTTCCGCCTGCAGGCGCACGGCCAGGTAGGCGGCGGAGGTGTCGGAGCCCTCGCGGCCCAGCAACAGGGTACGGCCTTCACCGTCCCCGCAAATGAAACCCTGGGTCAGGCACAGGGGCGCGTGCCGGGCCAGTGCTTCCTGCAGCGCCGGGTCGGCCTCGTGCCGGCAGCGGGCGGAAAGCACACGACTGCGCAGGTTGCGCTGGTCGTCTTCCACCGGGCTCAACAGTTCGCGCGCGTCCAGCCACACCGCCGGCAGCCCTTGCTGCCGCAGCCAGGCAGTAGACAGGCGGGTGGCCAGTAGTTCACCCTGGGCCATGATTTCCGCTTCCAGATACTCGCTGCCATGCTCGTTCTGCAGGCGTTCGGCCAGCTGACGCAGATGGTGGAAGCCTTCCGCCAGCACGGCCTTGTCCACGCCCATTTCCGCCGCCAGCACCTCGTGCCGGGCCTGGATACCATCCACCAGCGTCCCATCGCGGCTTTCGATCAGTTCGGCCAGTTGATTGGATACGCCAGCCAGGGCGGAGTGCACCACCAGCACCGGTTGTTCAGCCGTTTTCTCCCGCAGCAGGTCACGAATGCGTTGCCAGTTGTGCAAGGTGGCTACACTGGTGCCACCGAATTTCATCACTCGCCATTGCTTGCTCATGCCGCGTGGTTCCCGCTGCCAAAAACCGGCAGTGTATGCATGCGCGGGCCATGGGGGAATAGTCCATTCGGTATTGATGCAAGCGCTTCCGCCCTGCCACGGTCTTTCCATGCATCCCGACCTTTGATTACAGGAGCTTTTCATGCGCATTCCCAGCCTGGGCCCGGAGCCGCATCTGGCCGATGTTTTTCGCACTTTCCCGGAAACCGTCTGGCCACTGCTGGAATACCACGATCGTCTGCTGCGCGGCCCCTCGCCCCTGAGCGTGGCACAACGGGAACTGATTGCCGCCTATGTTTCCGGTCTCAACGCCTGCAGTTTTTGCCTGGGCGCCCATGAAATCATCGCCGAGGCCGCCGGCATCGCACCCGGCCTGCTGCAGGCGCTGCTGGAGGATGTGGACCAGGCCCCGGTGGAACCCGCCCTCAAGCCCGTTTTGCACTATGTGCGCATACTGACCGAACGACCGGCAGCGGCCCGGGACGCACACACTGCGGCCATTCGTGATGCTGGCTGGGATGACCGTGCCATCCATGATGCCGTGGCCGTTTGCGCCCTGTTCAACATGATGAACCGTCTGGTGGAAGGCATGGGCGTGCAGAGTTCAGAACTCATTCGCCAGGATCAGCGGGCCCGCAACCAGCGTATCAGTGACCAGCAATACCGCGATTTCGGGCGCATGCTGGGCCTGGAGCCGGCATCCGCTACGGAATAGCCGACGCTAGGGCAACAGCTGCAACAGGGCTTCCAGGGTCTTCTTCACCGCGCCGCGATGGGCCATGACATGGTTGCGCGCCGCCATGCCACTGCGCTGCAGCCCTTCGGGATCATCCAGCAGGTTTTCCATGGCCTGGAACAACTCCAGCGGGTCGTTGATGGTAAACAGGCCACCATCGGCCTGCAGGGCCTCGACAATGCGGCGGAAGTTGTGCACATGCGGGCCGATGAATACCGGCTTGCCCAGCGCGGCCGGTTCCAGCACATTGTGCCCGCCCACCGGCACCAGTGAACCGCCCATGAAGCAGGCGTCACAGGCAGCCAGCCAGAACAGCAGGGCGCCCAGGCGGTCCACCACCAACACCCGCAGGCCGTCCAGCTTTTCCGCGGGCAGGCCGTCTGGCGGAAGGCCCCGTTCAGATTCCAGCGCGCAGGCCAGCCCGCCCTGCTGCAATTGCCTGCAAACGCCGGCGGCCCGTTCCGGGTGGCGCGGCACCACCACCAGCAAGCGCTGTGGCGCTTCCGCCAGTGCGCGCAAACAGGGCAGCAAGGCCCGTTCTTCCCCCTCGTGGGTGGAGGCAAACACCAGCACCTGCCGCAGCTGCTGCGCCCGCCGCCATTGCAACGCCTGCTGCATCAGGGCCGCGTCCACCTCCATGTCATACTTGAGATTGCCGGCCACCTGCACATGGGCCGGTTGCACGCCCAGCGCCTGAAAGTAATGCAGACTTTCCTCGTTCTGGCAGCTGAGCAGGGCGCAGTGGCGGAAGGTATCCTGCAACAGCGGAGCCAGGCGGGCGTAGCCGGTGGCGGATTTCCGTGACAGGCGGGCATTGATCAGCGCCAGCGGCACTTCCGCCAGGCCACAGGCCCGCCAGGCATTGGGCCAGATTTCCGTCTCCAGAAACACGGCCAGCCGCGGGCGGGTGCGTACCAGAAAACGCTGCTGCGCCCCCGGCAGATCCTGGGGGAAATGCGCCTGAACCACCCGATCACCCAAGGTATCGGCTACCCGCTGCAAGCCGGTGGGCGTGGTGGTGGTGACCAGAATGCGGTCACGGGGCCGGCGAACCAGCCAGGCCTGTATCAGCGGCAGTGCCGCATTGAATTCACCCACCGATACGGTATGAAACCAGACATCCACATGCACGGGCTGGATATAACCCAGCCGCTCGGCCCAGCGATGGCGGTAGGCCGGCAGCCGCAGGCTTTTCCATAAAAGCCGCAGGAAGATCAGCGGTTGTGCCAGCAGCAAAAGCCCCGTCCACAAGCCACGCAGCCAGTGGGGCCGGCGCGCCAGCCAGGCAGGCAGTCGTGGTCGGGGCAGTGGCGGCTGGTCCTCTCGGGCTTCCGGCATGGGCTTTCCGGCATGGGCAAAAACGAAAGTCTACCGCATAATACGCCCATGAACCGCTTTTCCATCACCCTCATCCATGGCCTGATGTGGCTGCAGGCCCGCCTGCCGTTGCGCCTGCAACCGGTGCTGGGCCGGCTGTGGGGTGCGTTGCTGTGGCGTATCGGTGGCCGCCGCAAGCGGATTGCCGCGCGCAATCTGGAATTGTGTTTTCCGGAACAAACCCCCGAGCAGCGGGAAGACCTGCTGCGCCGGCACTTCCATTCCCTGGGCATGTCGCTGGTGGAACTGCCGCTGGCCTGGTTCGGGCGTTACCAGCGCATGCTGACGCTGGGGCGGGTGGAAGGGCTGGAACAGGTACAAAAACTGCAGGCCGAAGGCCAGGGGGTGCTGCTGGTGGCCGCCCATTTCACCTGCCTGGAAATCGCCGGCTGCCTGCTGGGCCAGCACCTGGATTTCGACGGCATGTACCGCAGCCACAAAAACCCGCGTTTCGACCGTTTGCAGAAAAACTCCCGCCTGCGTTTTACCGGCCACATGTATCCACGCGATCAGGTCCGCACGGTGATTCGGGCACTGAAGGACGGGCGTACCGTCTGGTACGCGCCGGATCAGGACTATGGCCGCAAGAACAGCGTTTTCGTGCCCTTTTTCGGTGTGGCTGCCTGTACCCTGACGGCCACCCACAAGCTGGCCAGGCTCTCCGGCGCGAAGGTGGTGATGATGGAAACCATTCGCAGCGAAGTGCCCTGGCGCTATGATATCCGCCTGTCCGAACCACTGGCGGATTTTCCCTCGAAAGACGAAAATGCGGATACCGCGCGCATCGCCTCACTGATCGAGGCCATGGTTCGCAAGGCGCCGGAACAGTATCTCTGGGTACACCGGCGCTTCAAGACCCGCCCCGAAGGTGAACCGACCCTGTATTGACGGAAACCACATGAGCAAAGCCTACGACGCCGCCGATATCGAAGTGCTCTCCGGCCTGGACCCGGTGAAACGCCGCCCCGGCATGTACACCGACACCAGCCGGCCCAACCACCTGGTACAGGAAATCGTCGACAACAGCGTGGACGAGGCCCTGGCCGGGCACGCCAGCCGGGTGAGCGTCACCCTGTGCAAGGACGGCTCGGTCATCGTGGAAGACGATGGCCGTGGCATGCCGGTGGACATCCACCCGGAAGAAGGCATTCCCGGCGTGGAGCTGATCCTCACCCGCCTGCACGCCGGCGGCAAGTTCTCCAACAAGAACTACCAGTTCTCCGGCGGCCTGCACGGGGTGGGGGTTTCTGTGGTCAACGCCCTGTCCCGCCGGCTGGAGGTGGAAGTCAAGCGCGACGGCAAGCTGTGGCGCATGGCCTTCGCCCACGGCGAGGTGGTGGAGCCGCTGCAGGCCGTGGGCGAGGTGGGCAGGCGCAACACCGGCACCCGGGTGCATTTCTGGCCGGACGCGCGCTATTTCGACAGCCCCACGGTCTCCCTGCCCCGCCTGCGGCATGTGCTGCGCGCCAAGGCCGTGCTCTGCCCCGGCCTGAAGGTGGAACTGACCCAGGAAAGCAACGGCGAGACGGAAAGCTGGTGCTACCAGGATGGCCTGGCCGACTACCTGCTTTCGGCGCTGGAGGAAGCCGAACGGCTGCCGCCGGAGCTGTTCCGTGGCCAGTTGCACGAAAGCGACGCCCAGGTGGACTGGGCCCTGTGCTGGGTGGCCGAGGGCGAACTGCTGCAGGAAAGCTATGTCAACCTGATTCCCACCCCCCAGGGCGGCACCCATGTCAACGGCCTGCGCACCGGGCTCACCGAAGCCCTGCGCGAGTTCTGCCAGTTGCGCAACCTGCTGCCGCGTGGCGTGAAGCTGGCCCCGGAAGACTGCTGGGAACGCATCAGCTTCGTGCTCTCGGTAAAACTGGCCGACCCGCAATTCAGCGGCCAGACCAAGGAACGCCTCTCCTCCCGCGAGGCCGCCGGGCTGGTTTCCGCTGCCGTCAAGGACCGCTTCTCCCTCTGGCTCAACCAGCATGTGGAACAGGGCGAAGCCATTGCCCAGCTGGCCATCTCCAGCGCCCAGCGGCGGCTGAAGAAAGCCAAACAGGTGGTGCGCAAGAAAACCGTGGCCGGCCCCGCCCTGCCCGGCAAGCTGGCCGACTGTGCCGCCCGCGACCGCAGCCTGACCGAGCTGTTTCTGGTGGAGGGCGACTCCGCCGGCGGCTCGGCCAAGCAGGCCCGCAGCCGGGAATACCAGGCCATCCTGCCCCTGCGCGGCAAGATTCTCAACACCTGGGAAGTGGAATCGGCCAGTGTGCTGGCCTCACAGGAAGTACACGACCTGGCCGTGGCCATCGGCGTGGACCCCGGCTCCGACAACCTGGACGGTCTGCGCTACGGCAAGATCATCATCCTCGCCGATGCCGACTCCGACGGCCTGCACATCGCCACCCTGCTCTCCGCCCTCTTCCTGCGCCACTTCCGCGCCCTGGTGGAAGAAGGCCATGTGTATGTGGCCATGCCGCCACTGTTCCGCGTGGATATCGGCAAGGAAGTGTTCTACGCCCTGGACGAAGCGGAAAAACAGCACATTCTCGACAAGGCCCAGGCGGAAAAGAAACGCGGCAAGATCTCCGTCACCCGTTTCAAGGGCCTGGGGGAGATGAGCCCGGCGCAGCTGCGCGAATCCACCATCCACCCCGACACCCGCCGGCTGGTGCAGCTGGTGGTGGACGACGCGGCCGCCACCGAGCAGACCCTGGACATGCTGCTGGCCAAGAAACGCGCCGCCGACCGCAAGCGCTGGCTGGAGGAAAAGGGCGACCTGGCGCAGGTGTAAGCCGCCCAAGCCCTGGTGGGCATTCAGCCACCGGTCATGGTCATCAGGCGAATCATGCGCCGGGGGTTTTCCCGGAATGTGTGCTTTTCCGGCTTGCGGGCAATGGCTTCGACAATGGCCTGTTTCAGGCCGTCATCACTGATGCCACCACGCAGCAGTGGGCGCAATTCCAGCCTGTCGTTCTGCCCCAGACACAGATAGAGCGTACCATCCACCGACAAACGCACCCGGTTGCAGGTTTCGCAAAAATGCTGCGAGATGGGCGTGATGAAGCCGATTCGCAGCGGGGTGCCTTTCACTTGCATGTAGCGTGCCGGGCCACCTCCGGGCATGACGCCGGGGATCAGCTCGTAGCGCTTGGCCAGCCGCCTTTTCACCGTTTGCAGATCGAGATAATGCCGGCTGGCGGCGTCCCCGCTGCTGCCCATGGGCATGGTTTCAATCAGGCGCAGGGTGAAGCCGTTGTCGAGGCAGAACGCCACCATGTCCTCGAACTCGTCATCATTGATTCCGGCCATGGCCACCATGTTGATCTTGATGGGCGAAAAACCGGCTCTGCGGGCATGGGCCAGTCCGTCCAGCACCGGCTGCAGCGGGCCACCGGTGATGGCCTGAAAACGGTCGGCACGCAGTGAGTCCAGACTGACATTGATGCGGGAAACACCGGCAGCCCGCAAGCGGTCTGCATGCGGTTCCAGCAGCACGGCATTGGTGCTGAGTGAAAGGTCATCCATACCGGGCAGGGCGGTAATGGCACGGGCCAGCTGGTCGAGCCCCTTGCGAACCAGGGGTTCACCGCCGGTCAGGCGGACCTTGCGCACACCCAGTTCGGAGAAGGCCCGCACCACGCGCTCGATTTCGGCAAAATTCAACCAGTGTTCCGGTTGCTCGAAGCCCTTGAATCCCTTGGGAATGCAATAGAAACAACGCAGGTTGCAGCGGTCGGTGACTGACAGGCGCAAGTATTCGATTGAACGACCAAAGGGGTCGATCAGCCGCTCGCCGGAATCACGGGAATCCGTCATGTCCTGCCTCCGTGTCGCCGTATTCCTGGAAGAACACCGCCGGAACCGCGGGCTTGCGCACCTGCAAGCGCATGGCTGGCGGGTCGGTGACGCACTGTTCCCGACACAGGGCGCAGCCGGTACAAAGGGCGGCATCAATGACCGGCCGATTGGCTGCCAGCGTCAGCGCCCCCACGGTGCAATGATCGACACAAGCGCCACATTCCGGCCCACTGTAGGGCAGACAACGGTCGGTATCGACCACCACCGCTGCCAGGCGGGGCAAGGCGCGCACGCTTGCATCATCGGGCTGGCCAGCCTCTGGCGTTTCCACAGGCGGCGAATCCGCTGTTGGTGGTTCATGCCCGGCAGCTTCGACCACTTCAGGCACATGCAGCGCATGCGGTTCACAGGCCGTCACGCAGGGCCAGTCGGCACAGAGGTGACAGCCCTTGTTGAGCAGATCCAGCGCGGGCGTGCCGGCTGCCTGCAGACCCACCCGTGCCGGCAGGGGAAAGACCACCTGGTGCGGGCAGGCGTCGATACAGGCGCCACAGCGTGTACAGGCCAGCAGAAATTCCAGTTCTTCCCGGGCAAAGGGGGGACGAATCCAGGCACGGGCCGCCTGTTCCGCCTTTTCGGACAGGTGCTCGACAACCACCTTCTGCCCCTTGTCGAACGCACTGCGAAAAAACGCTCTCCGGTCCATGGTCTACATCCGCATGATCATGGGCTGCATCAACAGCCAGAGATGAAAGCCGGTGATGCCGATGGCAAAACCCAGCAATGGCAGCAGGCGCAGGCGGCTCCAGCGGCTGCCGGGTTCCAGCAGCGCCCCGCCCCGGTAGCGAATGACCTGGACGGCAATCCAGAAGCCCAGCAGCATGAGCAGCGCCTGCAGGGCGAAGAGGGTATCCTGGGACAGCCACATGTGCATGGAACGGGCATGTTTTTCCATCATGCTCAGAGGCGCGGTGTCGATACCGAGCGGATTGGCGAAGACAGCGCCGATACCGCTGCCCTCGCGCACCAGATGATTGAGGTTGTGGGCCATGTGATAGGCAAAGGCCAGCGGCAGGGCCACGAAGGCAAAGGTGGAGAACAGACGCTTGAAATCGAGCCGGCTGTGGCTGATGGCTTTCGTGATGGCAATGGTTGCGGCATACAGGGCGGCAATGATGGCCATAACCGCCACCAGCCCGATGCTGAAGCTCCACAACAGTTGGCCGGAATCACCGATGACTTGTGCCAGCTTGCGCATCCATGTTTCCCAGAAGGGCATCATGGTCAGGCCGTGAAAACCGGTCAGTGCCAGCAGGCCGATCATGAACCAGGCTTCATCCCAGTGCGGGCGCGCGCTGTGCAGGGCCTCAACGCTGGGCGGGCGAATACGCCAGGCCACATTCTGCTGCGGGCAACTCTGCCCGCAGTTGCCACAGGACAGGCAATAGGTGTTCTGTTGCATCCGCCCCATGACCAGCCAGGTCGGGCAGGGTTCGATTGTATCCGAGCCGTGATAGCACTCCAGCGTGGTGCAGCGGGCGCAGGTATCCCCATCAATGGGCCGCAGCTCCAGCAGCGAAAGCTGGGAATAAAAACCGATGGTGCGCCCCACCGGGCAGAAATACCGGCAAAAGGCCTTGCGCTGAAACAATGCCAGGCTGGCGGTGGCCAGCACCACCATCAACAGGGCAATGCCGGCGGTGGCATAGGGGCTGGTGGTAATGCCCACACCCAGTTCCAGCCAGGTGAGCGCGACGAACAGGAACAACGCCGGCCATACGCTGGCCAGCCAGCGGGGTACCCGCAGGTTGAGGCTGCTGCCGGAGTCGACGCGTTTCCACAGGCGGTGGCGCACCAGCCATTGTGCCAGCGTATCCCACGGGCAGATGGCGCACCAGGCCGAACCGAGAAAAAACACCGAAAGAATCAGCCCGGACCACCACAGGTTCCAGGTCAGCAGGGTGGCCAGGTTGCGCTCGGGAATCGGCGTGCCGAACAGCCCGGCCACAATGACCAGCAGAAAAACGAGAACGGTCAATACCTTCAACAGCAGCAATACACCACGGCTGGCGGCCAGCTTGCGCACAACGGGGCCCAACAGCGGTACGGAAGCCAGGCTGATTACCCGCATGCGCGGGGATTTCGGGACGGAGGCCAGCAACAGCCAGATTCCACCGACCAGCATGCCGGCCATGACCAGCCAGGCCCAGTTTTCCGGCAGCCCCGGATGCGTCATGATCATTGCTCACGGGCCTTTTGTGGCAGTTCATCCCGGGCATAGCGAACCTTGACCCGTGCCAGCTGCTTGCGTTTGAGCAGATTGACACCCAGCAATATCAGCACGATCACGCCCACCGTCACACCGATCGGGCCAACGCCTGCCGGTTGCCCGATCCGCAGGGGAAAATCGATGATGTAGGGCTCGCCATCGGCCTCGAACTCGGCCGTGATGATGTAATCCCCGTCTTCCTTGAAAACGAAACCCTGACGGTAGACATGGTCATCGGGCAACTGGGTACCCAGGGTTTCCTCATGCTTGTCGCCAAACCATTTGTCATCACGTACCGTGAAACGGACTTCTCCCGCGAAGGCCTGGCCATTGTCCAGACGGGTGGCATACAGATTGACGCGGCCACGCTCTCCGGCACGCGGAAAGGCCGGGAAAACCATGTAGGTCACATCGTATTGTCCGATCTGCGTTTCCACCTGCATGCTCGGCGGCGTATTCGAATCTTCATTCAAACTGTAGGCCGGCCGCCCCAGCACATGGTGAGCCTGTGCGGGCACGAGCGCCATCAGGGCAAAAACCAGCAGTAGCACTTTGTTCATGATGCCTCTTCCATCACTCATCTGCCCCATGGTACATGACGCGGGAATGGCGCTCATTACACGCTGTGTTGTGTCACGGTTCCCTGTGAGCGATCCACGATGCGTATGGGAAGGCTGGGGTGCGGGCAGACTTCCACGCACAGGCCACAACCGACACAGGCATCCTGAACCACGGGACGGTACTGGTTCCACATGTTGAAACGGATGGCACGTTCGCCCAGCGGACAAATACTGACACAGGCACCGCAGA
>JALWTZ010000390.1 GCA_026993285.1 Lysobacterales bacterium
AAATCCCCCGTTTCGTGCTCGCCATACCGCGCACGGTTCACTGACAGGAACTCCGAATGAGCCTGTACGCCATAGGTGACATCCAGGGTTGCTGGCAGCCATTGCAGCAACTGCTCAAGCGCATCGGCTTTTCCAAAAAAAGGCACAAGCTGTGGCTGACCGGTGATCTGGTCAACCGTGGCGGGCAATCACTGGAAGTGTTGCGCTGGGCGTACAAGCACCGCCGCAGTATCGTGGCGGTGCTGGGCAACCATGACCTGGCCCTGCTGGCCTATGCCGCCGGGGTGCACCTGCGCGACAAGCCCAATCCCGAGTTTGACCGCATTCTGGCAGCCAAAGACGCGGAAACCCTGCTCGACTGGTTGCGCCACTGCCCCCTGCTGCATCTGGACACGGATGGCTGCCTGGTCCATGCCGGTCTGCCCCCCTGGTGGGACGCGCAAGAAGCCCGGCAGCAGGCCAAGCGGGTGGAAGCCCTGCTGCAAGGCGCGGATTACCGGCTTTTTCTCCAGCACATGTTCGGCAACCAGCCGGATTACCCCGAACCTGACCTGGATGAAATGGACGCGGCCCGCTTGACGGTCAATGCCCTGACCCGCATGCGTTTCTGTGATGCGGATGGTCGCATCAATCTGAAGGAAAAGGGCGCACCGGCCGCAGAACCCGCCGGCTTGTACCCCTGGTTCGCCGTTCCCGGGCGCAAGCCACCCGGCCGGCGGGTGTTTTTCGGCCACTGGTCCGCTCTTGGCTTGTACCGCAAGGAGCCGTGGTACGGGCTGGATACCGGCGCGGTCTGGGGCGGGCGTCTCACCGCCATCAATGTGCGTGATCTGGCCGAAATCATTCAGGTACCCAACCCCATTGAATGATTGTGGCAGGCCCGTACAGGGTGCACAATCTCTATCTGAACCCAAGAATCCTGGAGCAAGACAAGATGAACGAACCGGTTTTGAACAAGGAACAGCGCGTCATGCGCATGATGCGCAAGGTCTTGGGCGAGGTGATCAAGGATGTCACCCCCCGCCCCGGCTATCCACACCCGCTCAAGCCCGACACCATCGAAATGGTGAAGGAATGCTTTGCCCTGATCTCCGCCCGGGAGCGGGAACTGGCCGAGGAGACCGGCCTGGAAATGAACGAGCGGCCCCGTTACAAGGATGAAGCCCTGGATACCCACACGGTGCCAGTGGACAGCATTCCACGAATTCGCAAGAAGAAGCCGGAAGAAAGCCCGGAGTAGATCATTTCCCGGTTTGCCGCTTCTTGTTTAAGGTGGTGCAAGGATGCCCGAGCGGCTATTCAAACCCGTCTGTGAATAGTGCCGCCTGGCTCAGGGTGAATGCCCCTCGCCGGCTCCACACACCCTGCCGTTGCACGCTGTCAGCCCTGATCCACCATGCATAGCGGCTGCCCCGAGGCAATGCCTGGGCAAGCGGATACTGGCACAAGGCCACTTCATCCCCACAACCGGCCTCCCCCGGGGTGATGCCGCCCATGGCGTAGCTGGTGTTCAGGTCCGGTTCTCCGTTATCCAGCAAGGGCCGGATTTGCAGGAAATAACTTTCCGCGCTGATAACCGGCTCCCATACAAACAGGGGGTTGGGCGTATTGATGACTATCTGCTTGACCGGCTGCCACAGCACCGCCCCCGGCAGTTCATCATCAAAATCGGCACAGGAAGCACGACGGGGGTTGCCGGAATAGTCACAGGGATAGTCGTATACCTTTCCGGGAATGGGGCGCGGATCATCCGTGGAGACCAGATCCGGCAATGCCCCCATTTCAATTTGTTCATCCGCGCCATTGCCCAGAGCCACCCGCCAGGCTGCCGGGCTGCCGGTAAAACTGTAGTCAGCCAACGCATCCAGCAGGCGGAACACGCCGAAATCATCCATGGCATCATGAACGCCATAGCCGTCCCCGGTGGCAATCACTCGATGATCCGCCGCATAATCATAGGCCTGCAGACGCTCGGGGCGCAGCATGATGAACTCCTTTTCCGAATCGGGAACAGGAATCGGTTCGAACTGCTGAATGTAGGTGCGTATATCGGTGCTGGCATCCTCTTCATAGGTCTGCACAATGAGCTTCACCTGCTGGGGGAAATCCGCCAGTTTTGCATCAGTCATGTCGAAATCAATCCAGGGCGCCGATGAGAAAATGAAAGCACCATTCCCGCCCCAGCCCTGATTCCGCACCAGTTCATAAGCCAGAGAACCCAGCAGGCCCGCCCCGGAAGAATGCCCCGCCAGCCCGATGCGACGGGTGTCAATGAGTGCCGGGTAGCGGCTGGACGCTTCCATGAAGGCATCCCTGAGCTGGGCGCCAATGACTGCAATATCCGTGTTGTATTCGTCGCAGACGGCTACATGGCCCTTGCTGACGAGAAAACGAAACAATTCCACATAGCCCTGACAGGGCACATTCCAGCCAGGGGCAAAAAATACGGTGGGCGCAGGCACGGTCTGGTTCTCCGGATGATAGAGGTAGACCCGGTTGACATGCCCCTGCGTGGTGAAATCAAAGCTCATGGGGGGTGCAACGACTTCGCTGCCCCAGCTTCCGTATCCGGATATCAACGGCGGCACCGGCCCCTGGTGAGGTGCCGCGTGCAACAGCTCTACCAGGGCAAATAACAAGCCGGGCAACAGATATCTGGGCGAAAGTAACGCGTTCAATCCATAACTAAGACTGGTAAACATAAGGTGCTCACACAAAACAGCAACGCGCATACATCACGCATGGGCAAGGGCCGGGTTGGTCTTGATCAAAGCGCATTGTGCGCTGCCTGGCCACAGCATTTCCGAGACCGGTTGCCCGGTTTCTTCCCGCCCGTTACCGAACAGGCCCCTGATTCATGGCCCGAACCAGTCAAGTTGAGCGACCCACCCGTTGCCGAAACCACAGCCGGCCCAGCCAGCTTCTCGGCAGGCTCTCTCCGGTGGCGACATAGTAGAGGCTGAGGGCATCATTGAGCAGCCAGTGGGTCCAGGGCCGGGCTTCCGGCTGGCCGGCGTAGAGGATGCAGTCCCCCTCCATCAGCGGCACATGCTGATCCGGCAGATAGACCATTTCTCC
>JALWTZ010000391.1 GCA_026993285.1 Lysobacterales bacterium
AATGAGCCTTGGCGCTTTGACAACCCAAGACCGGTGGACTAAGAACCTCAACAAGGGGAGCCTTTCCAGTCAAACGTTCGACAACCACCATGCGCCCGATACCCTGAATGCGGGATCCGGGTGGAACCGTCGGCCGCAGCACCCTACCCGATCCGGGCGCGGGCCTCGTCCGAGGAGGAGGATCGTCATGAAACACATTCGACTGTGTACCGGGCCACAACTGCTGCCGCTGGCCATCGCCTTCACCACTCTCTCACTGGCCGCTTCATTGCCCGCAGGAGCCGCCGGCCCGGGCAGTACCGCAACCATCGCCATCAGCGGCCAGGCCGCACCGGATGGCAATGGGAGTTTTTCGACCTTTTCCAACCCGCTCCTGAACCAGAACAGTGAGGTGGCTTTCAGGGCCGGGCTCACCGGCACCAGCGGCGGCACCACAGACAACATCGGCATCTGGCGCAGCAGTGGAAGCACACCCACCCGGATCGTGCGCACAGGTGACGGTCTGTTGCGCTCTTTCACGGCCGTCGATCCAGACTTCTCCTTCAACGATCTGGGGCAGGTGGCCTTCAGCGGCACCTATTTCAGCAACAGTCTCTTTGGTTCGACGACACAGAAAGGAATCTGGCGGGGAAACGGGATTCAGACCATTCCGATCGTCAGGGAAGGTGATGCCGTACCCGGTGGTAACGGGAACTTCGCAGGCTTTTCATATATTGGGCTCAACAACAATGGTCAGGTAGCCTTCAAGGGGGGGTTAACAGGCACCAGTGGCGGCTCAGCCGATGATACCGGCATCTGGCGCGGGAGCGGCGGCGCATTGACCACTATTGTCCGAGAAGGTCAGTACGCACCTGATGGTGGAGTATTTGCCCCTGGCATTTACAACGGTTTCGCTAGGCCTGCACTCAACGATAGTGGTCAAGTCGCCTTTTTCGCGGAAGTGGCTGGTAGCACAAGCGATACAGGTATCTGGCGCGGCAGCGGCGGCACGCTGACCACTATCGTCCAGGATGGCCAGGCTCCACCCGATGGCAACGGGAGCTTTGCCGACAATCCAAATGTATTATTTATCTATCAACACAAATTCAACGACAAGGGACAAGTGGCCTTCTTCGGAAATTTGAGGAACACCAGTGGCGGATCAAGCGACAGCACCGGCATCTGGCGCGGCAGCGGCGGGGCGCTAACCACCATCGTCCGTGCAGGCCAAACCGCGCCGAATGGTAGCGGGCAGTTTGGTGGTCCTTCAAATAGACTTTTTGACCTCAACAACAACGGCCAGGTTGCTTTCCTCGCATCAGTCACTGATACAAGCGGTGGAAGGTATGGCATCTGGCGCGGCAGCGGCGGACCATTGACCACTATCGTTCGCGAAGACCAGGTCGCACCCGACAGCAATGGTAGCTTTTTGGCATTCAAGGACATCGATATAGGTAACGGTGGGCAAGTCGCCTTTGTCGCTGAACTCACCGGCACCATCGGCGGCACAAGCGATGACGTAGGCATCTATCTGGGTGATGGTGTGGAAAACATCCAGGTCGCGCGGGAGGGTGATGCCCTGGCCGGCAGCCTCATCAGCTTCCTGAACCCTGTCGATACAAAGGTGGATCTGAATAATTTCGGTCAGGTGAGTTACCGAGCAGAACTGGCCGACGGTCGCGAGGGTATCTTCCTGTTCACGCCGGATCTGCACTACCGATCGGGCTCCAACGGCTCCTGGGACACGGCCTACAACTGGACACTGAGCCTCATGCCCGGCCGGGTGCACGAGGTCTTCATCGATCCCGACATCAGTGTCACGGTATTCGGCCCCGGCGGCGCGGCCGAGGTAAAGCGGCTGGAGATCGGCGGTGGGCCGGGCATCGCCACGCTCTGGCTGAACGGCGGCAACCTCGCCGCAAGCAACGGGGTGACCGTGACATCCACCGGCGTGCTGACCGGCGACGGCGTGATCACCGGCAATGTCGTCAACCGGGGCACCGTGCAGGCGGACAATGTCACCGTCACCGGCACGCTCACCAACGAGGGCATCGTGACCGGCACGGGCCGCGTCAACACCTCCCTGTTCAACGAGAAGACGGGGCAGATACGCGCCGGTACCGGTGACTCCCTGCGCGTGAGCGGCACCGGCCACGTCAACGCCGGGCGTATCGAGGCCCTCGGCGGCGAGATCGAGTTCGACGGCGATCTGACCAATGTGGAAGGGCTGGGCAACATCGTTGCGCGCAACGCCATTCTGCGCTTCAACGGGGGACTGCTGAACCAGGGCGGGGTCGGCTTCTCCTTCGGCACCTCGGACGTGTTCGGCAACATCGACAACCAGGGCACGGTCGTGGTCTCGGGCGCCGGCAACGTGACTTTCTATGACGACTATCGCAACAACGGCATCACCCAGGTGAGCGCCGGCGCTGCCGCGGTGTTCTTCGGCACCGTCTCGGGCGCCGGCACCTATACCGGCACCGGCACACTGTTCTTCGAGGGCGACCTGGCGCCCGGCAACAGCCCGGCGCTGGTCGATGTGGAAGGCAACATGGTGCTGGGCCTGGGCAGCTACACGACCATGGAACTGGGCGGGCTGCAGCGAGGTATCGAATACGACGCCTTCGACGTGGGCGGCAATCTCAGCCTTGGAGGCACGCTGGACATCGACCTGATCGATCTGGGCAGCGGGCTTTTCCAACCCAAGGCCGGAGACGTCTTCGACCTGTTCACTGCCGAGAACATCAGCGGCAGCTTCCTGAACCTGCTGTTCCCGGCGCTGGATCCGGGATTGCAGTGGGAGTTCACGGTGCTGGCGGACGCCATGGGCAGCCTGGACATCGCCCGGTTGAGCGTCTCGGCCGTGCCGGTACCGCCCGCGGCCTGGTTGTTTGGCTCCGGCCTTGCCGGACTGGCCTTCGCGCCACCCCGTCGCCGGTCAGGCCGCTCCCGGCAGGCTGCTAACGTGAACCGCGTTCGCAACAGTCCTCGACCGAGGAGAGAATTCCGCGCAGGATGTTGACCTCCTTCTCGTCGGGGGCGGCGCGCAGGAACAGCCGCCGCAGGCGCAGCATCATGCGGCCGGGCCGGTCGGGCT
>JALWTZ010000392.1 GCA_026993285.1 Lysobacterales bacterium
CAGGCCGAGGATGAACTGGCCTCCATCAACATGGCCATTGGCGCTTCCTGGGGGGGCGTACCGGCCATGACCGCCACCTCCGGCCCGGGGCTGAGCCTGATGCTGGAAGGCATCGGCCTGGCCGTGGCCTCGGAAACCCCGGTGGTGGTGGTGAATGTTCAGCGTGGCGGGCCTTCCACCGGCATTCCCACCAAATCCGAGCAGGCCGACCTGGACCAGGCCCTGCACGGTCTGCATGGGGATGCGCCCCACCTGGTACTCGGGCCGCTGGACGTGCCGGATTGTGTGCTCACCACCCAGTGGGCGGTGCATCTGGCCGAACAGCTGCAGGCACCGGCCATCGTGCTTTCCGACCAGGCCATGGGCCAGTCGCGCATTCTCGCGCGCAAGCCGGCCGAGGTGCAATTCATGGGCCAGCGACAGCGGGCCGAAGCGCCGGGAGCCGGCTACCAGCGCTATGCCATCACCGCCGATGGTGTTTCCCCCATGGCCATACCGGGCACGGCAGAAGGCATGTACACCGCCGATGGCCTGGAACATGAACCCGGTGGCAAGCCTTCCAGCGCCGCCCTGGACCATGCCCGGCAGCTGGACAAGCGTGCCCGCAAACTTGAACAGCATGACTACGGCGATCTCTGGGCGGAAATCACCGGCGAAGGCGAACTGGCGGTGCTGACCTGGGGTTCCAGCACCGGTGCGGTACGGGAGGCCTGTGAACGCTATCGTCAACAGGGCGGCCGGGTGCGCATGGTCGCTTTGCGGCTGCTGTTGCCGGCGCAGGTGGACAAGCTGGCACAGGCGCTGGAAGGCATTTCTCGGCTGCTGGTGGTGGAACAGTCCCACAGCCGGCAGTTCTACCGCTATCTGCGGGCCTGGCACGAACTGCCGGTGAGCGCGGAAGTGCTGGCTCGCCCCGGCCCGGTGCCGATCACGCCGGGAGAAATCCTGGCCCGGATGGAGAATCAGGCATGACTGAAGCCCCCCAGGTACAAGTGGCGATCAAGCCCGTCTTCTACAAGTCCGCCATCAAGCCGGTGTGGTGCCCCGGCTGTGGCCACTTCGCCGTGCTCAGCGCCCTGACCAAGGCACTGGCCTGGCTGGAACTGCCACGGGAGCAAACGGCGCTGTTGTCCGGCATTGGCTGCTCTTCCCGCATTCCCGCCTACACCGCCCTGTATGGTTTTCACGGCATTCACGGGCGGGCACTGGCACTGGGCACGGGCCTGAAGGCGGCCCGCCCGGATCTGACCGTGCTGGTGGCCGGTGGTGACGGGGATGGCCTTTCCATAGGCGGCAACCACTTCATCCACGCCTGCCGGCGCAACATGGACCTGACCTATATCCTCATGGACAACCAGGTCTATGGCATGACCAAGGGGCAGGCCTCGCCCACCACCGATCCCGACTGGGACCACAGCAAGCTCACACCGCATGGCACCCACATGCAGCCCTTCCAGCCGGCGGCGCTGGCCTTGGCCGCCGGGGCCAGTTTCATTGCCCGTGGCTTCAGCGGCGACCCGGCGGGCCTGACCCGCCTGCTGGTGGAAGCCATCCAGCATCCGGGCTTTTCCGTGGTGCAGGTGCTCAGCCCCTGCCCCACCTTCCGCCCGGAACAGAAGGACTGGAAGCACAGCATCCACCCCTGGGACTGGGAAGCCACCGACGATACCGTAGAAGCGGCCCGGCGCATTCATGCCGATGACGGCATGAGTACCGGCATCATCTTTCAGGCCGAACGGCCCGTGTGGCAGCCGGTACGCTGTGAACAGACCACGGTGGAAGCCATTGAACAGGAGTTTGCCCCATGAATGCCCCTACTGCGAAAATCGACAGCCTGCCGCTGTTTCTGGCCCACGCGCTGGTGGTGGAAGAAGAAGCGGTGGAAAACTACGAGGAACTGGCCCATGTGCTCAAGGCCCATCACAATGATGCCGTGGCGACGCTGTTTGAGCAGATGGCCGATTTTGGCCGCAAGCACGCGGACGAAGTGCGCCGGCTGGCCGAACAGAAAACCCTGCCGAAACGGGCACCCTGGGAATACCACTGGCCGGATGGCATGAGCCCGGAAGCGGGCGGCGCGGCGGATGCCCACTACCTGATGAACACGGCCCATGCCCTGCAACTGGCCATGGACAACGAACGGCGGGCGCGGGATTTCTACGCCAGTGTCGCCGAGCATAGCCCCGATACCGAAGTGCGCCGGTTGGCGGCAGCCTTCGCCGCCGAGGAAGCCGAGCACCTGCAGTTGCTGCAGGACTGGCTGGCCCGCTGTCCGGATGACCCGGAAGACTGGCCGGACGACCCGGACGAGGCCCACATGCCGGAATAGATAGCCAGAAACAGTCCGGGCCGGTATAGCCGGCCCGGATGTTTTGGCAGGATATCAGGGGTTCATGGCGCGGATTAGCTCTCCATTACTGGTATCTCCACTCAACTCCCAAAAGAATGCTCCACCGAGCTGTTGGGTGCGGACATAATCCATTTTTCCTCCAATGGTTTCGGGAGTGTCATAGCTCCACCACTGGTCGCCGCACAGAGCGTAGGCTGTACCGGCAATGGTTTCTGTGGCCGGGCAGGTATCTCTCAACACTTTATAGTCCTCGATACCGGCTTCGTAGGTGCCTGGCGCTGGCCCGGTTGCGCTTCCACCAGGTGCCAGCTGGCTGACGCCTGCCCATCCCCTGCCATAAAAACCTATGCCCAAGGAAAGTTTGCTGGAAGGGATGCCCTTGGAGAGCAACAATTGAATTCCATTGTCCGCGTAAAAACCAGCTTGAGGAATACCGGGGTAATCGTATAGCGGAGAGTGGGGTGCGGTTGGCCCGTTACGGGTCCAGGCACCGAAGAAGTCATAGGTCATGACGAAGATCTGATCCAGATATTCGGCTGCACCTGCATAGTCGGCCGCATTGATCTTGCTTTCACCGGCACCGATGGCGGAGGTGATCAGTTCATTGCCAAAACGGTTGCGCAGGGCTTGCATCATCAGCCGATAGGTATCATAGCCGCTGTTATCACAGTTCAGCCCGCATTCGTTGGGGTATTCCCAGTCGATGTCGATACCTTCGAACAGCCCATCCCACCTTGGATCATGGATCAGGTTGTAGCAGGAATCCGCAAAACGGTTCAGATCGTTGACAGCTTGCGAAAAACCGCCGGACCAGGTCCAGCCCCCGAAGGACCATAGAATTTTCAGATGCGGGTATCGGGCCTTGAGTTTCTTCAGCTGGTTGAAATTGCCCTTGAGCGGGTCGTCCCACCGGTCGGCGATGCCGTCCACGCTCAGCTCTGCCGTATAGGCTTTTTCATAATCAGCGTAGGCGTCACCCACTACACACTGGCCATCTTGTACATTGCCGAAGGCGTAGATGATATGCGTCAGTCTTGCTGCTGAACCACTGGTGACGATGTTTTTGACATGATAATTGCGGGCGTACACACCCCAGTTGGTGAAGTAACCGGCTATGATCTGGCCGCTGTTACTGACTGGCGGCGGGTTGTTCTGCCCGCCCTCAAAACTATCCGACAGCACGATATCCGATACAGATGGGGTGTTGGTGCGGATTTGCACGGTAGCGGTGGCTGTGTCACTCAAGCCACCGTCATCGGTAACCGTTAGCCGTACGGTATAGGTGCCTGTGTTGGCATAGGCATGACTGGGGCTCAGGGCACTGCTAGTTGTGCCATCGCCAAAATCCCAGGCATAGGAAACAATCTGTCCATCCGGATCCTGGCTGGTGCTAGCGGAAAAAGCCAGGTTTTCGTCGACATAACCGCTGGTGACACCAGAAATTCTGGCTGTGGGTGGCTGATTCTCAGCACCGCTACTGGTGCCACCATAGTCCAAGTCGATCACGTGATAGAAGCTGTTGGCGGTATCTGCTACATCCCAGACAGCCAGGACCACATGGTAGCCAGTACGGTTGCCTGGCAAATTGCAGTCGTGCGAGAAGTCGTTGGGAGGAATGGCACCGCCATCATCGAATTGGCAAAACGGGGCGGCCTCGAAACTGCTGCGGGACAGGGGTAGGTTGGGGTTCCAGTCGGTTTTGGTAATGAAATAACGCCAGTCACGGGTACTATGGGGTGCAGTAATGTGCCAACTGAATGACATTGGTCCGGCACTGGCGGCGGTTTTGTGCCAGCGAGTTGGGTTCTGTTCATTCAGCTCGGAGAAATTGGCCTTACCTGCAGCGGCCAGGGTGCCATCGGCAGGGCCGCTTTCCGGGTAGCGGTCCGGGCCTTCCAGCGACTGGGGTTCCCATTGCACGGCACCACAGTTGCTGTTCAGATTGCCAGCATTCGCTGTACACTTGTAGGCCCTTGAGATCGTAACGTAGCCGTGAGCCTGCGCGAGCACGGGTATCAGCAAAAAAATCAAGGGTAGTGTTGGCAGGAGCCGCCAACACAAGCGCTGTAAATACTGCATAATTGTATACACCTATACTTTTAGAGCAGACGATTCTATGTATTAGCGGTAGCTAATGCGTGAACTTTGTCACATTTTATGGATTCGAAGGTTGAGTCCTGTTCAAGCAATAAATGCGCGGAAACACACTGGAAATCCCCATGTTTTTCTGCTAAAAGGGGGAACTTTTCCAGGCAAACTGCCTCTAAGGTTCAGTCTTTGAATTTTAAGGGGGTAGTAACCATGAGCAAGTCCATGACACTGAATACCCTGCCCGTTTTATCCACAGCCGGCAGTCTGGATGCCTACATCCAGCAGGTGAACGCCATACCCATGCTCTCGCAGGAAGAAGAGCAGGAACTGGCACGCCGCTTTCGTGAGCAGAACGATCTGGAAGCCGCCCGCCGCATGGTGCTGGCCCACCTGCGCTTTGTGGTGCATGTGGCCCGCAGCTATGCCGGCTATGGCCTGCCGCTGGCGGATCTGATTCAGGAAGGCAACATTGGCCTGATGAAGGCGGTCAAGCGTTTCGACCCGGCTCAGGGTGTGCGGCTGGTGTCCTTTGCCGTGCACTGGATTCGCGCGGAAATGCACGAATTCATCCTCAAGAACTGGCGTATTGTCAAGGTGGCCACCACCAAGGCCCAGCGCAAGCTGTTCTTCAACCTGCGCAAGTCACGCAAGCGCCTGGGCTGGATGAACCAGAAGGAAGTGGATGCCATCGCCGAGGATCTGGGTGTCTCCAGCCGGGAAGTGATGGAGATGGAATCACGCATGAGTGGCCAGGACATCGGCTTCGATGCGCCAGCAGCGGATGATGACGAAGGCAGCCGGGCCGCTCCGGCACCCACCCTGTATCTCACCGATGAACGGGGTGACCCTTCCAGCGTGCTGGAAGCGGAAGACTGGGAGGCACACAATCACCAGTTGCTGTTTTCCGGTCTGGAGCAGCTGGATGCCCGCAGTCAGGACATCATTCGCCGCCGCTGGCTACAGGAAGACAAGGCCACCCTGCAGGAACTGGCCGATGAGTATGGCGTTTCCGCGGAACGCATTCGCCAGATCGAGAACCAGGCCATGAAGAAACTGCGGGCCAGCATGGCGGCCTGACAGGCCTGTCCTTGCGGATTCGCCCAACAAAAAACCCGGCCAGGTTGCCCTGACCGGGTTTTTTCATGCCCGAGGGCAACCGGCTTTACAGCGGGTTGACATTCTCGGCTTGCAGGCCTTTCTGGCCCTGGGTCACGTCCATGGTCACCTGTTGGCCTTCCACCAGCGTCTTGCGGCCGGAACCGTTGATGCTGCTGTAGTGCACGAAGACATCCTTGCCGCCTTCCTGTTCGATGAAGCCGTAGCCTTTCTCATCGTTGAACCACTTGACCGTACCTTGTACTTGCTCACTCATCTTTCTGTCTCTCATGTATGCAGACCCCGAAGGGCCATTGAACTTTCGCCCACCGTGCGACATGCACGCAGGGCACAACCAGTTCCGCAGGCGATCCGCGCTGGCGTGGTTCACAGGTGGGGATTCATCGGGAGGGGCCGGGCAAAGCAGGCAGTCCGTGGATGCGACCCCAGGCTGTGCCCGGTTCGCCATGTTGTTGCGTAGATCGTTCGTCTGCCCCCTTGCGGGTGGCGTGCTTACTGCCTGTCTTGCTGGAACTGAATGGCCACTGTAACACGCCCCCGAGTCTTTGCACAGCAAAATCTGTTCAAGGGCCACGCAGCAGGTCGTAAGCCATGCTCAGGGCCATGGCCAGCAACAGCCAGGCCAGACCGGTGCGCAGCCACTGTTCCGGCAGGCGTTTGCTCACTCGGCTGCCCAGCCAGATGGCCGGCAGGGAACCGGCCAGCAGGCTGACCAGCAGGGAGAAATCCACCTGCCCCATGCCCAGGTGACCCAGCCCGGCCAGCAGGGTGAGCGGTACGGCATGGGCAATATCACTGCCCACAATGGTCACCGCCGGTTTGCGCGGGTAGATGAGAAACAGCAAGGCCGCGCCCACGGCACCGGCGCCTACGGAGGAGAGGGTAACCGAAATGCCCAGCACTACACCCAGCAGGATCGTGGCCTGGCCGCGGTAGAGATAGAACCAGGGCTTAACCGGGCGATAGGGCATGAGATTGTCGTGCAGCACCTTCATGGCCCGCCGGTGGAACAGCAGGGTGAGTGCCGCACCGGAAAGCATCAGCACCATGGTGGCCTGCAACAGGCGGCCCACATCTTCACCCTGCCGGTCCAGCAGGTGCAACAGGGCCAGCGTAAGCAGGGTTGCGGGGATACTGCCGGTGGCCATGCGGCGTACGATTTTCCAGTCCACGGTATCCTGCTGATGATGGGCAAAGACACCGCTGGCCTTGGTGATGGCGGCGTAGAGCAGATCAGTACCCACGGCGGTGGGCACGGGAATGCCAAACAGCAACACCAGCATGGGGGTCATCATGGAGCCGCCCCCCACGCCGGTGAGGCCAATCAGGAAGCCCACCAAAGCGCCGGCCAGCACCATGGGCAGGAAGGTTTCGAAGAATGCCAGCATGCGGCCTATCTCTATCGGGATAGGTCTATTTATACGCCCTGTGAAGAAAAAAACAAGTCCAGGTTCAGGCCGGTTTGCGGGTATGGACCCGGATTTCCACCCGCCGGTTTTTGGCGCGGCCTTCGGGGTTGTCGCGGCCATCTGGCAACTGGTTGGGGGCCACCGGCTGGCTTTCTCCCCGGCCTTCGGTTTGAATGAGCGCGCCATCCACACCGTTGCGGGTCAACCATGCCTGCACGGCATGAGCCCGGCGCAGGGAGAGATCCTGATTGTAGGCTTCCGTGCCCTTGGCATCGGTATGGCCGATGATCTCCACACGGGCCACATCGCTGTTGTTCAGTACGGCCAGCACGGCCTGCAGGCTGGGTTCGGCCTCGGGTTTGAGTTGGTCGGCATCGAAATCGAACAACACATCGCTGGAAAGGGCCACCTCGATCACCTGGCCCACTACCAGCGCGTTCAGGGCCTGCAGGGCCTGTTCCAGTGGCATGCTGGTGGCGACCACTGTACTGCTGAGCCCCTGGATGGCACGGGTTTCCACGACCAGTGCGCGTGATTCGGCCCGGGGCAGGGCGTTGACGGCTGCCTGATGGGCTGCAGGATCATCCGGGTTTTCGCCATAACCGGCCCACACACCGGCAGCATGTAGGGTGAAACAGAGGGCCAGAAATGCGGCTGGGAATTTCATCGCTGAATGGGCAGGCCGTCAAAGGGGGTGACATCCGGCACCACCAGATTGACCGTTGGGGCATCGCTCTCCGGGGCGGGAAACTTGAACCAGAACACCCGGCCGGGTGCTTTTACGCCTACTTCCGCATAGTTCCAGCCAGGGCGGTTTTTCGACGGGTTGGCGATCCATTCGCCCTTCTCGTCACGCAGCACCATGTACTTGCGCCGGGATTTCGGATCAATGTAGTAGACCCCGTCCAGAGGCAGTTTCATGGTATATTTTCCCGTGTCCGCGTTGGCTCGCAGTACCACGGTCAATACACCGTCCTTCACCTGCGCGCGCAACACATCCACACTGTTGCCACTGCTGTGGAACTGGCTCTGAATAGGCTGGGCGGCCTGGGCAAGGCTGGCCAGCAGAAGCAGCAGGATGAGAGTTGCGAGTCTGAACATGGCGTGGCTCCTTGTATAGTGGTGCGGGATTGCGGGTACAACACGATTGCCGGGAATAACGCCCGAGCTGTTGAATCGGTTGACCCAGGTTCTGTTTGTACACCTTTGCCAGCCCGTTCACAAGCGGCGCGTCGGGCGATGGATACAAACGGATACAAAAATGAGCCGCAACCGCTGTGCAAAGACTGGCAAAATGACGCCCACCTGTAATTTCTTGAGGGTGTGGCGATGCGTACGGTATTTCTGCTGATTCTTGCCTGGCTGTCCGGGCCGGCAATGGCCCAGTTCGACTGGGGTGGCGGTGGTTGCAGCGGCAGTGGCAGTTTCCAGCAACCCATTGCCTACCGGGATGTGGTCGTCGTGGGCGACATCCCTGCCGGCAAGGTGGATGTGCTCATCGAGTTGCAGTCGGACAACGATGTGGACATCCAGCTGTTCGATGCCACCGACGGCACCGCCATCGTGGAATGGCCCAACGGCCTGCTCAACGGCCCCGGTGTGCAGTCCACCAGCTATGCCGGGGTGACGGTGGAGTGGTCCGGCTATAACGGGGATGGCACCGGCTATGGTCATGAATACATCCTGCTGACCGGCACCACCGACCGTGACCTGACCATGAAGGCCTATGGCTATGTGGCCGGCAGCGCCACGGTGAACTACAGCTGGCAGGGCACGGCCGGCTGCAGTGACACGCCGGCGGCCAGTGGCAGTGGCAGCTTCCAGCAGCAGATCGACCAGAACGCCGTGGTGGTCGTGGGTGATCTGGTGCCGGGCATCGCCAATGTGCGTATCGAGCTGCTTTCCGATAATGATGTGGACATCCAGCTGTTCGATGCCACCGACGGCACCGCCATCGTGCAGTGGCCCAACGGCTTGCTCAATGGTGCCGGCGAGGCCAGTACCAGCTATCAGGGGGTTAACATCACCTGGTCCGGCTACAACGGAGACGGCACCGGGGCCGGGCATGAATTCATCGAGATCGCCGGCACACTGACCCGTACCCTGACCATGAAGGCCTTCGGTTATGCTGCCGGTTTCGCCACGGTCAACTATAGCTGGGGCAACAGTTCCGGTACTGATCCCTGGGCGTCCTACTATGCTCCCGCCACGGGCAAGACCGGTACCGCCCTGAAACTGGCCCTGCATGACATCATCGCCAACAACACCGCGCTCAGTTACACCCCTGGCGTCTGGGACGCGCTGAAGCAGACCGACGAGGACCCGCTGAACAGCAACAATGTGGTGCTGCTCTACAAGCAGAGCAGCAGCCCCAAGAGCAACAGCGGTGGCGGCGTGGACAACTGGAACCGGGAGCATGTCTGGGCCAAGTCCCATGGCAGTTTTGGCACTTCACCAGGCCCGGGTACCGATATTCACCACCTGCGCCCCACGGATGTCACTGTCAACAGTGCTCGTGGCAATCTGGATTTCGACAATGGCGGCAGCGTGGTGGCCGAAGCGCCCCTGTGCAAGGTGGACGGGGATTCCTGGGAACCGCCGGATGTGGTCAAGGGTGACATTGCCCGTATGCTGTTTTACATGGTGGTGCGTTATGAAGGTGGAGATGGCTGGCCGGATCTAGAACTGGTGGATGCCACCGGTACTTCCGGGCCGCAACTGGGCAAGTTGAGCACCCTGCTGCAGTGGCACCAGCAGGACCCGGTGGATGACTGGGAGCGCAGCCGCAACGACAAGATCTACCAGCTGCAGGGTAACCGCAACCCCTTCATCGACCATCCTGAATGGGTGCAGGCCATCTGGCCCTAGAGCGAACGGAAAATACCGATCACAGTGGGCTCCACCGCAAGGTGGACCTTTTGACCCGGATCATACTACCCCGATCCGGGTTTTTTTTGCCTTGGGCTTAGCGGGAATCCGCAGACAATGCATGCACCGAGCCCACTTCCAGGTGGTCAAAGCGCTCCTTCAGCCATTTCCACAACATCTTGCGGGTATAGCTCTCCAGTGCTTCGGCTTGAGCGGGTTGTTTCTGGATCAGGCTCAGTTGCAGGTTGATCTTCAGCGCCGCCGGGTCGTAGTGCTCGGCCAGGGCATCCAGCAGATTGAGCTGGCCGCTGCGAATGGATGGCAGGGTATAGAGGCGCGCATGAACCTGCTGCACCCGCACGGTGGAGAAAATGGGCCGCAGACGGGTCATGATCAGGGTACGCGCCCTTTGGCTGGCCAGCCAGACCAGCGCGTGGGTGGCCTCCAGCAGGTCTTCATGGAGTATGCCGTTTTCCTCGAAATGGCTCAGGGCGGGAAAATAGCCCAGGGATTCCGCCCGCACGGCTTCCAGCACGGCCGCTGCCAGCTGCCGGCCCACTTCCGCTGGCTGGGCCACGCTCAGTTGTTGCAAATCCTGCTCGGCCACGCGCACGTCGATTTGTGCTTCCAGGGTCTGTATATTCAGGCTCATGCCCCCACCTTATCGAGATCCGGGGGCAAGAGAAACACCCTGGGCGGAATAGCGTGGAAAAAACCGGAGCACAGCATGTCCCAACCTGTCATTCGCAAGGCACCGCAAACCCTGAAGCTGGATATCGAAGGCATGACCTGCGCCGCCTGTTCCGGCCGTATCGAACGCAAGCTCAACCAGCTGGATGGCGTGGAAGCGCAAGTGAACCTGGCCACCGGCCAGGCCGAGCTGCGGCTGCAGGGAGAAGCCCCGGAGGCCGGTGAGTTGCTGGCCACCATCGAAGGACTGGGTTATGAACCGCAGACAGCGGCACTCGAACTGCGGGTGGAAGGCATGACCTGTGCCGCCTGCAGCGCACGGGTGGAACGGGCGTTGAAGAAACAGGCCGGCGTGCTGGAGGCCAGTGTCAACCTGGCCACCGAGCGCGCACAGGTGCGCTACCTGCCGGCCATGCTTTCGCCGGAAGACCTGCTGCGGATCATTCGTGATGCCGGCTATGACGCCGCCCTGCTGGACGAGCAAGCCCCGCCGGAGGACCGGCAACGCGAACAGCAGCGCCTGCGGATGCTGGCCCGGGATGTACGGCGGGCCTTTGCCCTGGCCCTGCCGGTGCTGGTACTGGCCATGGGCAGCGACTTCTTCCCGGCCTTTGCCCAATGGCTGCAGTCCTGGGCACCGACACCACGCTTCTGGGCCTGGGTGCAGGCCCTGTTGGCCACGGCGGTGCTGTTCGGGCCGGGTTTGCGCTTCTTCCGCCCCGGCTGGAAGGCGTGGATGCACGCCGCGCCCGACATGAATTCGCTGGTGATGACCGGCACCGGCGCGGCCTGGCTGTATTCCATGCTGGTGCTGCTGGTGCCGGCATGGTTCCCGGAGAACAGCCGGCATCTCTATTTCGAGGCCGCCGCCGTGGTGATTGCCATTGTTCTGTTGGGCAAGTACCTGGAAGAGCGCGCCAAGCAGAGCACGGCCGGTGCCCTGCACAAGCTCATTGGCCTGCAGGCCGATACCGCCTGCCGCCTGCGGAATGGCCAGGAAGAAACCGTGCCGGTCAGCCAGCTCCATCCCGGTGACGAGGTGCGGGTGCGCGCCGGCGAGCGCATGCCGGTGGATGGCACGGTGCTGGAAGGGCAGGCCTGGCTGGATGTCTCCATGCTCACCGGCGAACCCATGCCCAGGGCCGTGGAAGCCGGTGATGAAGTGCAGGCCGGTACCTTGGTGAACAATGGCCTGCTGCGGGTGCGGGTGGACCGCCTGGGGCGGGATACCCTGCTGGCCCAGATCATCCGCATGGTGGAACAGGCCCAGGCTGGCAAGCTGCCCATCCAGCAACTGGCGGACAAGGTCATCCGGGTATTCAGCCCCATCGTGCTGGTCATCGCCGTGCTGACCTTCATGGCCTGGCTGCTCTGGGGGCCGGAGCCGGCGCTCAACCACGCGCTGGTGGCCGCGGTTGCCGTGCTGGTCATCGCCTGCCCCTGTGCCATGGGCCTGGCCACGCC
>JALWTZ010000393.1 GCA_026993285.1 Lysobacterales bacterium
ACTCCTTGATAATGGTTTCCAGTTGCGCACCCCGAGCCGGCGGCAATTCCGGATCAAACAACAATTCAGCCTTGTCCAGGGCCCGAGCCAGCAGGTATTCGTTCAGTTCGGCGTCATCCTTGAGATAAACCTCCTGCTTGCCCTGTTTCACCTTGTACAAGGGTGCCTGCCCAATATAAATGTGGCCCCGTTCGATCAGTTCCGGCATTTGCCGGTAGAAGAAGGTCAACAGCAGGGTTCGAATATGGGAACCGTCCACATCGGCATCGGTCATGATGATGATCTTGTGATAACGCAGCTTGTCCGGATCAAAATCTTCCTTGCCGATACCACAACCCAGGGCGGTGATCAGGGTGCCCACTTCCTGGGAAGACAGCATCTTGTCGAAGCGCGCTTTCTCCACATTGAGAATCTTGCCCTTGAGCGGCAGGATGGCCTGAAACTTGCGATTTCTGCCCTGCTTGGCCGATCCGCCGGCGGAATCACCCTCCACCAGAAACAGCTCACACTTGGCCGGGTCTTTCTCCTGACAATCCGCCAGCTTGCCTGGCAAGCCGGCAATGTCCAGCACATCCTTGCGTCGTGTCATATCGCGGGCCTTGCGGGCCGCTTCCCGGGCCCGGGCTGCTTCCAGCGCCTTGGAAGCGATCATCCGCGCCTCCTGCGGGTTTTCCAGCAGGAACTCCGCCAGTTGCTTGTTGACCACCGATTCCACGATGCCCTTCACTTCCGAGGACACCAGTTTTTCCTTGGTCTGTGAGGAGAACTTGGGATCCGGCACCTTCACCGACAATACGGCAATCAGGCCTTCGCGACAGTCTTCACCGGTAATCTGAAACTTGTCCTTCTTGTTGAGGCCGCTTTGTTCGATGTATTGGTTCAGTGTGCGCGTCAATGCACCACGCAGGCCTGACAAGTGGGTACCTCCATCCTTCTGCGGAATGTTGTTGGTAAAGCAGAATACGGATTCCTGATAGGCATCAGTCCATTGCATGGCCAGTTCCACGCCCACCTCATCCTGTTCCAGCTGGAAATGACAAACCGTGGGGTGCAAGGCATTCTTGCGTTCGGCCAGATGTTCGACGAAGGAACGAATGCCGCCTTCATAGCAAAATTTCACTTCCTGATCGTTGCGTTCATCCTGCAGGTGAATGAATACGCCCGAATTGAGAAAAGAAAGTTCACGCAAGCGACGCGCCAGCACATCGTACTGGAATTCGGTAATGGCAAAAATTTCAGCCGACGGCTTGAAACGCACTTCCGTTCCGGTCTGGTCGGTCTCACCGATGACTTCCAGTGTGGTCTGTGGTTCACCCATTTTGTACACCTGACGGTGCACCTTGCCTTCACGCTGAATGGTGAGAACCAGTTCTTCCGACAAAGCGTTCACCACGGAAACACCAACGCCATGCAAACCACCCGAGACCTTATAGGAATTGTCGTCGAACTTACCGCCTGCATGCAGCACCGTCATGATGACTTCCGCAGCCGGTTTGCCCTCTTCCTCATGAATGTCCACCGGTATGCCTCGGCCATTGTCACGGACGGTGATGGAATCATCGGCGTGGATAATCACCTCGATACGATCACAATAGCCCGCCAGGGCTTCGTCGATGGCATTGTCCACCACCTCAAAAACCATGTGATGCAAGCCGGTTCCATCATCGGTATCACCAATGTACATGCCTGGACGCTTGCGGACGGCATCCAGCCCCTTGAGCACCTTGATATTGGAAGAATCGTAATTGGATGACATAGCGTTTTCTGCCTGCACGAAAGGACGAATTATAGCATTGCTGGCCGGTTGATCCGTGAATTTCCTTTCTTTCAAACGGCTTGAACCGTGCCTTGTTTCACGTGAAACAAGGCAGGATCCATCCAGAGATTTTGTAACGAACCGGCTGTCAACCCATTGGCCAGTACTTGCGTACCCGATGCCTTGATGGGCTCCAGCAAATACTGAAGATTGTTTTCATCCAGCTCAGCCTGCAAATCATCCAGCAACAACAAGGGCCACCGCCCTTGCCTTTCCGCCAGTTGGCTGCAAGCAGCAAGAACCCATTCATAAGCCATCAATTTCTGTTGACCGCGTGACAGCCATTCCCTGGCTTCCTGGCCATCAAAACGTATGCGAATATCCATACGATGGGGACCGCACTGGGTATGTCCTTGTTCCAACTCCCGTGCCTGATTGCGTTGCAGACAATCCTGCAGGCTTTCCTGTTGTGACCAGCCTGGATAAAACCGCAATTCCACCCGGCTCAAAACCGGATGTCTTTTTAGCCGTTGGGTTGTGGTGTGTTGAAAATCCTCAAAGACTTGCGTTTGTACTGTGTGCAACTGTTCAGCCAGCAACAGGTATTGACGAGTCCATTCCTGTAATTCCCATCCGGTTTTCCTCTGGCGCAGCAGGCTATTCCGCTGGGACTTGGCCAGAGTGAACTTTTTCCAAATCTGGATAAACGCAGGTTCCACGTGAAACATCAGCCAGTTGAATAGCTTTCTACGCCCTTCCGGGCCACCCGCTACCAGTTGTTGCGTACCTGGGTGCAGGGCCATGCAAGGCAGGTGTCGCGCGATTTGCAGATGATGTGCTTGGGTGACCTGATTGAAACGACGATACCATTGGCCCCGTTCCCACTGGACGCCAGCCTTGTATGTTCGCGCCCCTTCAGGTATCCATTCCAGTTGCAACAGAAAGGATGTCTGGCCCTGTTGCAAACAGTGGCGCAACGGGCTGTTACGAAAACTTTTGCCACTGGCCAGAACATGAACAGCTTCCAGCAAGCTGGTTTTTCCCGCGCCATTGTCGCCATAAAAAAAATTGAGCCCCGGCTGGAACTCAATTTTTTGTGCTTGCAGATTTCTAAACCCCTGCAAATGCAGATGGTTCAAATGCATGATTCAGAGCTTCAGCGGCATGACAACATGTTGTTGCGTATCATCTTCCGGATCCCTGATCAGGCAGGAAGTCATGGCATCCCTAAGACAGATCTGCACTTGTTCTGACTTGAGTGCATTCATCGCATCCAGCAGGTAGGCAAAATTGAACACCACCTTGAGATCC
>JALWTZ010000394.1 GCA_026993285.1 Lysobacterales bacterium
CTGTCAGCACCACCGAAAACAGCAGGAAGGAGGTCAGTTTCATCCGCTCGGCCACGGCGCCGGATACCACCGACATGGCGGTGGCCACAAACACGACCTGGAAGAAGAAATCAGCCAGACCGGAATAATAGGGCGCGTCATCCCCGCCGGCCAGAACGGCATCCACCGCATTGTCCGTACTACCCAGAATACCGCCGAAAGAGGGCATCCAGCCACTGCCGTCGCCGTACATGATGCCGTAACCGCTCAGCATGTACATCAAGCAGGCCACCGCGAACAGAATCACATTCTTGGCGAGAATTTCCGTGGTGTTCTTGCTGCGCACCAGGCCGGATTCGAGCATGGTAAAGCCGGCGGCCATCCACATGACCAGTACCCCGGATACCAGGAAATAAAAGGTATCGAGCGCGTAGCTCAATTGAGTCAGTGCTTCCACTGTGTTCATCCTCCGCTTATTTTGAGTTGGCACTCCTGACAATGCATGCTTCGTGCCATTCGCACAGCACGGAATAAAAGCTAAATAAATCAAATAGATAGCGTTTGTTAACAAGGCTGGAACCGTGCATGGCCCCTTACATGCACCAAAATAGCACACCTATGATTGCCGTTTTGCACCATATTGATGCCTTTGCCGGGCCAAACTTGACCTTGAACGGTACAGTGATAGGCTAGCGCCTCCCCTGGAACAAGGCGATGGAGCCCGATTCATGCATGATTCGCTGAAGGAGTTACTGGAACATCTCACGCTGGAGCGACTGGAAGACAACCTGTTTCGCGGTGAGAGCCGGGATATCGGCTCAACGCGCGTCTTCGGCGGGCAGGTGCTGGGCCAGTCGCTGCGCGCTGCTTCCGGCACGGTGGACCCGGCACGCAGGGCCCATTCCCTGCATGCCTATTTTCTCCGTGCCGGTGATCCGGATGCACCCATCGTCTACGATGTGGACCGTGCGCGTGATGGCCGTTCCTTCTCCACCCGCCGGGTGGTGGCCATCCAGCATGGCCGGCCGATTTTCAACATGTCGGCTTCCTTTCATGTGGAAGAAACCGGGTTGGAGCACCAGTTCCCCATGCCGGTGGTGCCCACGCCGGAAGATATCGGCAAGCCCAGACCTGTCCCGGAAACCGTGCTGAAAGAGATTCCGGAGAAAATGCGCCGCTGGATTACCCGTGAATCTCCCATCGAGTTCCGCCCGGTACTGCAACTGGACCCGGTCAACCCGCCGAAACAGCCACCACAGCAATACATCTGGATGCGTTGCCGGGGGGCATTGCCGGACGATCCGCTTCTGCACCGCTGCCTGCTGGCCTATGCCTCGGATTTCTATCTGATCTGGACGGCGGCCCTGCCGCATGGCCTGTCCTTTCTCAAGGGCAATGTGCAGATGGCCAGTCTGGACCACGCCATGTGGTTCCATCGCGAGTTTCGCATGGATGATTGGCTGCTCTATGCCTGCGACAGCCCCTCCAGCAGCCACTCGCTGGGTTTGGCGCGGGGCATGTTTTATGACCAGCAGGGGCGTCTGGTGGCGTCCACAGCCCAGGAGGGGTTGATCCGGCAGTGGGAGTGAGCAACCCGAAGCAACCGGATAATGGTGGTTTCCGTTACCGGAAACCGTTGCTACCGGGTTTGTCCCTCATGCGTCAGCAGGGCGGCGGGATTGTTCCACGGCCAGGGCCAATGGCTTGATGGCCTGTGCGGCCTGTGCGTTCAATTTCAGATTGCCTGCCAGCAGGGCGCCTTCCTGATACCAGCGTTCTCCACCGGAAAGGTCGGTCACCAGGCCGGCGGCTTCGCGAACGAGCAGGGCGCCGGCAGCCATGTCCCAGGGCCGGAGACCCGTTTCGAAATACCAGTCCACCCTGCCTGCTGCCACCCAGGCGAGGTCCAGTGCGGCACAGCCGGACATGCGCACATCCTGTACCTGGCTGTATAGCGTTTCCAGTACCTGCAGGCTGGCCTGGGTCAGTGCGCGATTGGCAAAGGGCAGGGCAGTCAACACCAGGCTGCCGGGCAGTTGCTTGCGTTGATTGGCCCGAATGCGGGTATCGTTGAGAAAAGCGCCCTGGCCGCGAACAGCGGTAAACATCTCATTGCGCACCGGGTCAAATACAACCGCCTGCTCGGTACGGCCACGGAAGCGATGGGCAATGGCAATGGCGAAGTGGGGTATGCCACGCACAAAATTGTTGCTGCCATCAATGGGGTCGATGACCCACTGGTCTTCGGCATCGGCGGGGCCAATGGCTTGCTCCAGTTCCTCGGCGACGATGGCGTGGTCGGGAAAAGTGCGCTGAATCTGTTCAATGATGCGCCGCTGCGCTTCCAGATCCACATCCGAGACATAATCCCCCGGAGTTTTTTCATGCACCTGATGCTTGCCGAGGTGGGTGTAGGCCTGCAGCACATACTGGCCGACACGGTCGGCGGTCTTGCGCATGAAGTTAAGGGTGCCGTCTCTCATGAATGGGAACTGCCGTGGAAGAAAAGGGCCGCGATTCTAGCAGATTGCCCCGTCCTTTGCAGCAAGACTCAGGCCTTGCCGGCAATGGCCTTGAACCACCAGCGCAGGCCTACAAACAAAAAACGCCAATCCTTGAAAAACTCCGGCGGCTTGCCCTCAAAGGCATGGCCGACAAACTGGAAGATCCAGCCGATGACGAACAGGGCAGGCGGCAGGTATTTCCACGGTGTATCTGCCACGAACCAGAGCGGCATCAGCAGCAGGGAGATGGCGATCATGGGAATGCCGAACAGATGGGTCAGGCGGTTCATGGGATGCTGGTGACCCCGCTCGTAATCCGCGATCCACTCATCCACGCTCTTGTTGCCAAACATCGGTCTGTCCCCCGGTTATCAATCCTCAAAACGCAGGATAATGCACCGTCTAGGTGAATACAAATAGTGCAAGCCAATGATGACGACGATGGTCGCTGAAGGGCGTGGCAGGCTTTTCTGATGGCAATTCATGGAACCGTAATCCTTTATTCTGTAGAATCGCCTGCTTTGCACACCCCAGGACTGGAGGACAATC
>JALWTZ010000395.1 GCA_026993285.1 Lysobacterales bacterium
GGACGGCAGGCCCACCGGCATCGATGCCGTGGTGCTTTCCACCCAGCACGACCCGGAAATCAGCCAGGCGGACATCGAAGAGGCGGTGATGGAGATGATCATCAAGCCGGTGTTGCCGGAACACTGGATGAAGCCCGACACCCGCGTTCACATCAACCCCACCGGCAAGTTCGTCATCGGCGGCCCGGTGGGTGATGCCGGCCTGACCGGGCGCAAGATCATTGTGGACACCTACGGCGGCATGGCCCGTCACGGTGGTGGCGCCTTCTCCGGCAAGGACCCTTCCAAGGTGGACCGTTCCGCCGCCTACGCCGGCCGCTACGTGGCCAAGAACATCGTCGCCGCCGGCCTGGCCGACCGCTGCGAAGTGCAGGTTTCCTACGCCATCGGCGTGGCCGAGCCCACTTCCATCAGCGTGCAGACCTTCGGCACCGGCAAGGTTTCCGATGCCGAGCTGGATGCGCTCATCCGCCGCCACTTCGACCTGACGCCCTGGGGCATTCTGCAGATGCTGGACCTGATTCACCCCATGTACCAGGCCACCGCCAGCTACGGCCACTTCGGCCGCCAGCCGCAGGCGCTGACCGATGCCGACGGCAACACCTATCACAGTTTCAGCTGGGAGCTGACCGACCGGGCCGAGGCGCTGCGCGCCGACGCCGGCCTTTGAGGAGATGCAATGAATACCGTAGTTTCCACCCAAAACACCGGCGATTTTGTCGTGGCCGATCTGGCCCTGGCCGAATGGGGCCACAAGGAAATCGCCATCGCCGAAACCGAAATGCCGGGCCTGATGGCCATCCGCCGGGAATACGAGGGGCAGAAGCCCCTGGCCGGCGCGCGCATCGCCGGTTCCCTGCACATGACCATCCAGACCGCCGTGCTCATCGAAACCCTGGTGGCACTGGGCGCGGAAGTGCGCTGGGCTTCCTGCAACATTTTCTCCACCCAGGATCACGCCGCCGCCGCCATTGCCGACCAGGGCATTCCCGTGTTCGCCGTCAAGGGCGAGAGCCTGGACGAATACTGGGATTACGCCCACCGCATCTTCGACTGGGGCCAGGGCGAGACGGCCAACATGATTCTCGATGACGGTGGCGATGCCACCCTGCTCATCGACCTGGGCAGCCGCGCCGCCGAGGACGAAAGCCTGCTGGACAAGCCGCAATCCGAGGAAGAGGTGGCCCTGTTCGCCGCCATCCGCCGCAAACTGACCGAAGACCGCGGCTGGTACGCCCGGGTCAAGGCCAATCTGCGCGGCGTGACCGAGGAAACCACCACCGGCGTGCACCGCCTCTACCGCATGGCCGAGGAAGGCAGCCTGTGGATGCCGGCCATCAACGTGAACGATTCGGTCACCAAGTCCAAGTTCGACAACCTCTACGGCTGTCGCGAATCCCTGGTGGACGGCATCAAGCGCGCCACCGATGTGATGATCGCCGGCAAGATCGCCGTGGTCTGCGGCTATGGCGATGTGGGCAAGGGTTGCGCCCAGTCCCTGCGTGGCCTGGGTGCCACCGTCTGGGTAACCGAAATCGACCCCATCTGCGCCCTGCAGGCGGCCATGGAGGGCTACCGCGTGGTCACCATGGAGGAAGCCGCGCCCCAGGGGGACATCTTCGTCACCGCCACCGGCAACTACCATGTGATCAACCACGATCACATGTGGGCGATGAAGGATCAGGCCATCGTCTGCAACATCGGCCATTTCGACTCCGAAATCGACGTGGCCAGCCTGGAAGGCTACACCTGGGAAGAGATCAAGCCGCAGGTGGACCATGTCATCTTCCCCGACGGCAAGCGCATCATCCTGCTTGCCCGGGGCCGGCTGGTGAACCTGGGCTGCGCCACCGGCCACCCCAGTTTCGTGATGAGCAATTCCTTCACCAACCAGGTGCTGGCGCAAATCGAGCTGTTTACCCGTGGCGAGGCCTACGAAAACCGGGTCTACGTGCTGCCCAAGCACCTGGACGAGAAAGTGGCCCGGCTGCATCTGGAGAAAATCGGCGCCCAGCTGACCACCCTGACGCCGGAACAGGCCGCCTACATCGATGTGCCGGTTGAAGGGCCGTACAAGCCGGAACACTACCGCTACTGAGGCTGGAGGGCCGCCATGAAGATCAGCTTCGAGTTTTTTCCTCCCAAGACCGAGGCCCAGCGCGCCACGCTGGCGGAAACCCGGCAGCAGCTCATCCCGCTGGGGCCGGAGTATTTCTCCGTCACCTTCGGCGCCGGTGGTTCCACCCTGGACCACACGGCGGAGACGGTGGCGGACATCCACCAGCACGACGGCGTGCCGGTGGCGCCCCACCTCTCCTGCATCGGCGGGCGGCCTGAATCCATCCGTCGGCTGATCGACAACTACCGCCAGCAGGGCATCGACCGCATCGTGGCCCTGCGCGGCGACCTGCCCTCGGGCATGGCCTCGCTGGGTGAGTTCCGCCACGCCAGCGAGCTGGTGGACTTCATCCGTGCCGAAACCGGCAACCATTTCCACATTGCCGTGGCCGCCTACCCGGAAGTGCACCCGGAAGCGGAAACCGCCGCCCTGGACCTCAAGCATTTCAAGACCAAGGTGGAAGCCGGGGCCGACAGCGCCATCACCCAGTATTTCTTCAATGCGGACGCCTATCATTTCTTCGTCGAGCGTTGCCGCAAGGCCGGCATGGAAATCCCCATCATTCCCGGCATCATGCCCATCACCAACTACAGCCAGCTCAGCCGCTTCTCGGAAATGTGCGGCGCGGAAATGCCCCGCTGGCTGCGCCGCAGGCTGCAGGATTTCGGTGATGACCGCGCATCCATCGCCGCCTTCGGTACCGAAGTGGTCAGCCGCATGTGCGAGCAGCTCATCGCCGACGGCGTGCCGGGGCTGCATTTCTACACCCTCAACCAGGCCAAACCCAGCCTGGCCATCCTGCGCAATCTGGGGCTGGCGCCGGAGTGATGCAAAGCCTGTGCGTGTTCTGCGGCTCCTCCAGCGGCCACCGGCCGCTGTACCGCGAGGCCGCCCTGCAACTGGCCCAGACCCT
>JALWTZ010000396.1 GCA_026993285.1 Lysobacterales bacterium
AGGCCGCACCCTTTTTCCCGGTAGCGGGAAGAATCACCAGAAATTCTTCTCCTCCATAGCGGCAAAGCACATCACTGCTGCGCAGTTGCCTGCGAACCAGCTTGGCGGTTTCTCGCAGTACCTGATCGCCGACAGGATGGCCATACTGGTCGTTCACTTCCTTGAAATGATCCAGGTCCAGCAAGGCTACAGCCAGTGGCTGCTGTTTGCGCTGGCTGGATTCCAGCGCCAACTGTAGCTGGATCATCCCGGCTTCACGGCGCAATGCACCGGTGAGTTCGTCTACTTGTGCAGTCTTTTCCAGTTGAATCCGTTCGATGACCGTTGCCAGTCGCTGGCTAATATCTTGCAAATCCTTGATTTCATGTGCACTCAGGTTGCGTCTTTGCTCTGATGATTGGCCGACAACCAAATGTCCCTGTGCATGGGAGGCGGAACAGAAAGGGAATATGCGCAAGATACCAAATTCCTTCATCCATGCGTCACGCTGCTGGGTTGACTCCGGGGTCTTGTCAGGATTGTTGAGAAAGCGATCCATGCCCTGGAGAAAACGGGGAAAATCCTGTGCGGCAAAAGGTTCCGGCTGGGACAGGGCAATCAACTCATCCTCTTCCTTGAGACCGGCACAAAACTGTATGGCCACCCAGGGCATGTGCAGTTTTGTGTGAACAAATTGCGCCACTTCGGCCATCAGCTGGCTTTCATCACGCGTGTCCAGCTGTTGGCGGAAGAAACGGTCGATGGCTTGAAGCATGTGGCCAGAACGGGTAAACATGCCACGCATGACCCAATTGGCCATTCGTTCACTCAAGGGTGTGGACAAGGCACCACCAATCAGGGCCGTGCTCACGGCGGCCAGGGTTGCCAGCGCGCGTTCATGCGCCAAAACCCAATCATGGATTTGTTGTGCCAGCAGCAAAATCAGAATCAGCAGGATGATTTGCAGGTAAAGGGTCAGATCGTGGCTGCGTACGCGTTTGCCGGCCTGTAGATAGTCCAGTCTGAGTGTGGCGAGATAAAAACCGGTGGGTGCAAGGATGGTGGCGAATTGCAACAGCCGATCAACCGGCAAATTCAGGTTCAGGCCACTGTAGGTTTGCAGATACCAAAGTCCCTTGGACAAGGCAAAGGGAGTGAAAAACAGCCACACCCATCGGGTCAGTGTGCGTTCGGGGTCCTGCCTCTGATTCAGCGTTCTGATGGACAGCAGCGTCCAACTGCACAGGGCCAGCAGGGTGTCCAGGGTATACACAGGAAAACTGGAAGGATTTTTGGTTGGATCATCAACCAGTGCGGCCATGCTAAAGCCCAGTGGCAACAGCAAGCCGTAGATACCGAGCAAAACGACGCTTTTATGCTGGCGAACTACCTTCATGGGGTGTGGAAATAGCATGAAAAAATGCAGGGCCAGCAGGTTGACGGCGATCAGGTTGAACAGGTTGAACCGCCAAAGCCACGGCTCCAGCTCACCGGCATATCCGTAGGGCAGCATGAAATCGGTAGACAGCAGTACCAGCATGAGCAGCAGTACGCGTGCCTGGGGTTCCTTGCGTTGTGGAAACAGTAGATGAATCAACCCCAGGAAAAAGAAACCACCCAGAACATTGAGCAGCAGCGGGGTGAAATCCGGGGTAATGCCGGGTTTGATATGCAACAGGATGGGAGGTCTGTCTCCCTGCTGTACCTCCACAGTGAGCAGTTGGCCCGGTTTTCTCAGCGCCCAGATACGACCAACATCATCCAGGTTGTGAATGGGCTGGCCCAGTGCGCCTCGCAAGACCATGCCTTTACGCAGGCCGGCATTTTCTGCCGGTGTGTTTTGGAATACACGGACAATCTCTACCGGATCTTCCGGCTTTTCCTGGCGAATGGTAATGCCAATGGAATTGCTGGCCTTTTCCAGCAGCGCCGGTACTACCAGGATGCCTGGCAACAGTGCCAGGAAAAGAAACAGGAAAACCGGTTTTTTCAGCGGATTAGGCCATGGCATGGTCTGTAAGATTCCAGGAACTCGATTCCGCAACCAATCAGGCTAACGGTCGATGGTCTGTGCTGACTCTCACCATAACAGCAGTAAGAGCAATCATGCAATGGCGCTGGCTCTATTCCGTGATCAGAGGCAAAAAAATACAAGGGGCTATTCAGTCGGTTTATTCCAACAAAGCGTTAACCTTGGCCGCGCAGATAAAATCGTTTTCCGTCAAACCATCTGCGGCATGGGTAGTGAACAGCACATGGCAGTAGTTGTAGCCTACGGAAAAATCGGGATGGTGGTTTTCCTGATTGGCGATCCAGGCCAGTGCATTGACGAAAGCCATGGTGCGATAAAACCCCTTGAACTGGAATTCACGAATCAGGGCTTTCCCATCCTCGCGGATGTTCCAGCCGGGTACCTGTTCCAGCAGAGCCTGGGCTTCCTCGGGAGTAAGCGCGGGTGTACCCCCTTCACAGACCTGACATTTTTTTTCGCTAAGATCGCTCATCAACTGGCCTCTTTATCAAATTTTGGTGGGAATTCGCCCAGCTTGCGGGCCTGGTCAATCAGTTCCTGCAGGTTGACTTCTGCCAGGTGGTACAGCTCTTTCGGGTGGTTCAGTACGAAATAGACCGGCTGGTAGATATCGATGCGATACGGTGTGCGCAGGGCATCCAGCGGGTCAAAGGGCAGGCGTTCGGGTGTATCGCTGTCCAGTGCGTATTGCAGCTCCCCGGGCGAGGAATTGATACCGGCACCATAGCTGCGTAACTGCCCATTTTCCCGAAGCAGGCCAAATTCCACGGTAAACCAGTACAGGCGGGCCAGCATGGGGCGGTCCTTCTTGCTGGCCGCGAGCCCATATTTTCCGTAGTTCTGGGTGAAATCGGCGAAGCCGGGATAGGTCAGCAGGGGGCAGTGACCAAAGATTTCATGGAAGATGTCCGGTTCCTGCAGGTAGTCCAGATCTTCCCGCCGGCGAATAAAGGATGCCGCGGGAAACTTTTTTTCGGACAGCAATTGGAAGAAATCGGTGAAATTGATCAGCGCCG
>JALWTZ010000397.1 GCA_026993285.1 Lysobacterales bacterium
TCCACTGGTTTGCCATTGATAATGAATTTCAGGACATTATCTCTTCCCCCACAGGAGCTCCGGCCAAGCCTCCTGGCTGGTGGCCGTATGAAGAAGAATGATCTATTGGGTAGATCTCACCTCAAGGTTGAACAGGGTGATGTTATCCATGCCTTGCTGGTGGTTTGTGGCCATAACCTGCACAAAATCCCCAAGGCCCTGCGGGCTTTTTGGCGCTGGATTTTGTTGGGCCTGCATCCGGCGGTAGTTCGGGAATCCACCGTGGCACTATGAGTGCCGTGGCGGGCGGTCGTGGGGGTGAGGTTAGCAGGGTAGACCAGATAGTTGACCCAAGCACCACTACGGGTATCCTTGGCCCTTTTGCACCCAGACGATGCCTTCAACCTCCCGAAGTGATTTGCAACTGAACCCGCAACAGGCGGCGGCGGTGCGGCATTTGCACAGCCCGCTGCTGGTGCTGGCCGGGGCCGGCAGTGGCAAGACGCGGGTGATCATCGAGAAGATCCGCTGGCTGATGTCCCGCAATCATGTGCCCACGGCGCGCATTGCCGCCATTACCTTTACCAACAAGGCCGCGCGTGAGATGCGCGAGCGCCTGGCCGCGCATCTGGGCCAGCGGGATGTGCAGCCGCTGGTGTCCACCTTTCACAGCCTGGGCCTGCGCATCCTGCAATCGTACGGGCGGGTGCTGGGTTACCGGGCGGGGTTCAGCATTTTCGACAGCCAGGACAGTCAGACCCTGATCCGCGACCTGCTGCCCAAGGACACGCCGAAAGAAACGGTGGCGCATGTGCGCTGGCAGATCAGCCTGTGGAAGAACGCCTCGCTGCTGCCGGAGCAGGTGGTTCTGGAATCGGAGAGCCTGCAACAGGCGCTGGAATGCTACCGGCGGTATCAGGAAAAGCTGCTGCACTACAACGCGGTGGATTTTGACGACCTGATTCTCCAGCCCAGCCGCCTGTTGCAGGAAGATGCCGCCGCCCGTGCCCATTGGCAGGAGAAGATCGGCTACCTGCTGGTGGATGAGTACCAGGACACCAACGGCGCCCAGTACCTGCTGATGCGCCAGCTGGTGGGCGAGGCCGGGCAGTTCACCGCCGTGGGCGATGACGACCAGTCCATCTATGGCTGGCGGGGGGCGGAGCCGGAGAACCTGGCGCGCCTGCAGGTGGATTTTCCTACCCTGGAGGTGATCAAGCTGGAGCAGAACTACCGTTCCACCGGCCGCATTCTGCGGGCGGCCAATGCGCTGATTGCACACAACCCGCACCTGTTTCCGAAAAAGCTGTGGTCGGACCTGGGGGATGGCGAGCCCATCCAGATCTTTGCCTGCGAGGACGAGGCGGAGGAAGTGCGCCGGGTGATGGTGCTGCTGCAGAGCCTGCAGTTTCGCGAGGAACGCCACTGGCAGGATTTCGCCATTCTTTACCGCAGCAACCAGCAGGCGCGGGCTTTTGAGCTGGAGCTGCGCCAGCGGCAGATTCCCTACCACCTGAGCGGCGGGCAATCCTTTTTCGACCGGGCGGAAGTGAAGGATACCCTGGCCTGGTTGCGCCTGTTGGCCAACCCGGATGACACCAGCGCATTTCTGCGCGTCATCAACACCCCGAAGCGGGAAATCGGCCCAGGCACGGTGGAGGCGCTGGCGCTCTACGCCGACCGCCACGGCGGCAGCCTGCTGGATGCCGCCCGCGCCGCGCTGCTGCACAGCCAGTTGCAGCCGAGGGCGGCACGGGCGCTGCGCCAGTTCGTGCAACTGTTCGACCAGTGGCAGGCGGCCCTGCTGGAGGTGCCGGCCAGCCAGGTGCTGCAACAACTGTTACTGGATATTCGCTATGAGGCCTGGCTGCATGCCCAGGCCGGCCAGCCCGGCCAGGCGGAACGGCGCTGGGCGGCGGTACAGGAGGTGGTGCGCTGGCTGGAGTACAGCGAACAGCGTGCGCCGGCAGGCACCGAGCTGGCCGAACTGGTGGCGCGCATGACCCTGGAAAACAACCCGGACGAGCAGCAGGAGCCCGGCGATGCCGTGCGCCTGATGACCCTGCACGCGGCCAAGGGGCTGGAGTTTCCGGTGGTGTTTCTGGTGGGCGTGGAGGAAGGTCGCCTGCCCCATGCCAACGCGCTGGAGGAGGGCAGCGAGGTGGAGGAGCGGCGGCTGATGTACGTGGGCATGACCCGCGCGCGGGAAAGGTTGTTCATCACCTACGCGAAAAAGCGCCGCCGGCAGGGCGCGGTGAAGCGGGTCAAGCCCAGCCGTTTTCTCAAGGAACTGCCGCGGGATTTGCTGGAATGGGAGGGGCAGAACCGCAAGCGGGATGCCGAGCGGGCGGAAGAACGGCGGCAGTATCAGCTGCAGCGGCTGAAGGCGCTGCTCGACGAATAGCCCTCAACCCTTGCGCAGGGCTTCCGCCGCCTTGTCCACCGCCGGCCGCTGCCAGTCGGCCATGGCTTGCAGCAGGTCGGCGGGGTTCTCGCCGCTCAAAAGCATGTCGGCAAAGGCCGGGTGGATGAAGCCCTGTTCACTGGCGTGGCGTACCTGTTGCAGCAGGCCGTCATAGAAGCCGGCCACATTGAGCAGGGCGCAGGGCTTGTGCTGCAGGCCCAGCTGGGTCCAGGTAAGCATTTCCATCAGCTCCTCAAAGGTGCCCAGCCCGCCGGGCAGGGCGAGAAAACCGTCACTGAGGCGGGCCATTTCCGCCTTGCGGCTGTGCATGTCGGTGGTGACGATCAGCTCGCTGACCGTCTCCAGCGCCACTTCCCGCCGGCGCAGATGTTCGGGAATCACACCGATGACAGTGCCGCCCCCGGCGAGCATGGCCTGGGCCAGCACGCCCATCAGCCCCACATTGCCGCCACCGTAGACCAGGGTAATGCCCTGTTGCAGCAGGGTCTGGGCCAGTTGCAGGGCGGCCTCGCGGTACAGCGGCCGGTGGCCGCTGGAGGAGCCGCAGAACACGCACAGGCTTTGCATCACTCCGGCGCCAGCCCCAGATTGCGCAGGATGGCCAGGCT
>JALWTZ010000398.1 GCA_026993285.1 Lysobacterales bacterium
TCGATCAGGGGTGCCTTGCTCTGGATGGGGTCCGCATTCATGAGATGGACTGTGCTGGGGAAAGAGGCGATTTTGCCATGAATCGGCACGCCATGGGGAAAACGACTGTGGCGAGGGGGTCAGGCTTCGCCCAGCAGGGAGCTGGATGCGGATGATTTTTGCCCGCCCGGTGCGTAGGGTGGCGGGTCTTGTGTATCGTCGAGCTGGCCACCGAGAATTTGTACCAGCTGCTGGTTGACCGCCATGCCCCGCTGGATCAGCAGGCCGTTCTGTGCGTTCAGTGCCTGTGCCTGTTCGATGTTTTGCCGCAGTTGCCGGATCTGTGTCTGCAGGGCCTGTGGCATGCGAAAGCGTTTTTCCAGTGTATCCAGCGAGTCAAATCCCGCAGCCCTGAGGCTGGCCAGCCGCCGTGTTGTGGCTTGTTGCAGGCGATCCAGCGCCTGTTGTTTGCGCGCAGCCTGCTCCGGGAGATTTTCCAGCTGCATGTGGGTCAGCAGGGCCTGTTCCGCCTGCAGGCAGGCCAGCAGGGTTTCACTGCAGTGCAGCTCTTCCCGGATCTGGGCTGGCAGTTGCTTCAGGCCCTGATGGTCCATTTCAGGCCAGCCTTTCCTTTTCCAGCGCGATGAGCTGGTCGGCGATCTTTTCCGCATCGACCCGGTACTCGCCCCGGGCAATGGCTGTCTTGATGGCTTCCACCTTGGCACGGTCGATGGCTGGGGTTTCATCCAGACGGGACTGCATCTGGCTGAGTTGTTCGGCGGTTTGCGACAGGCTGACGCTGTCACCCTGCTGCGCGGTGCGGGCAGGGCTGTCACTCTTTTCAGCCGCCGGTTTGGGCGTGCTGCCCGGGTTGCGGATACCGCCGGTTTTACCGTAGGGGTTGATGGTGTTCATGCAATAGTTCCCAAATTCAAAGATAGCTAAATACTATGATATGGCACTGCATCGGCCGGGCAAGGAAAAACTTGAGCAAAAATTTCTTGCTGCATTATAGCGGTCGAGATGGCCTTGTTCATGGCCGTTGCCATTGCTGCGCAACCGGTGGTGGCCCACCCAGTTGAACTTCCCCGGGCCGGACCAGCCAGCCTTCCAGTTTCTTGCCGGAGCTGAGATTGCGCACCCGGACCTTCTCCCCCATGCGGGCATTCTGCAGCACTTCCCCGGTCATGCGCACCTGTACCCGGCCCTGGCCGGCGACCAGCGTGACACGCTCTCCCCGGCGCAGGGCAATGGGGGATTCCAGCCAGGATTCCTGCAGCGCTTGTCCGGCCTGTACGGGTTGCTTGAGTTGCTTGCCAATGAGTCTGCTCCGTTCGGGAAAAACCTGCTCCAGATCGGCCAGAACCCGGCTCTGGCGCAGATCCTGTGGCCCCAGCCGGTGCCCGCGGGGCAGGGCGGTTTGTGCCGTCCAGGCCAGGGTTTCCCGCTGGATACGCAGAGGAACGAAAATTTTCCATGGCTCCAGACTGTCGTTACAGGCCACCTGTACGCTGGTGCGGCTCTTGAGCTGGAAACCGGTGGGCAGGCGAACCTGCAGGGCTGACGGGCAGGCAGCCAGTCGCAGGCGCCGATCCAGCTGCCGTACCTGAATCTTCAGGTTTTCATCCTCGTTCAGCGTGATCCGGGAGCGGATGAATTCGGCAGCGGCCTGACGGATGGTTTCCAGTGGCTGGGTGCTCATGCCTGTGGCAGCCGATGCCAGCGATAGGGCACAGAGCAGGGTGATTCCGGCAAGCTGGCGTGCGTTCATGGTGTCGTTTTCCTGACGGATGACAAGGTTCAGGGATAACAGAGCAATTATCATGCCGACTTGCATTCCCGCTCATGTTCAAGTTTTTATGGTTCCGGCCGTAAAACCGGTGGTAGATTGTTCCTCGAACGAATCTGCCGCTGCATCCACCGGCTGGAGATGAGAAACCGATGACACAACGGGTACAGACAACCGCTCGCGCAGGCCGCTCGCGCGGGCAGGGGAGAAAATCCGCCGAGGATTTTTTCGAAGTGCTGTTGTTTCACCTCGAGGGCAAGGGCACTTATGCCATCAATGTGTTCAAGGTGCGCGAGGCCATCCCGTGCCCGCCGATTACCCGCGTGCCGGATGCCCACCCCTGGGTGCGAGGCATGGCCTATCTGCGCAACAATGCCCTGAGTATCGTGGATCTGGGACAGGTCATTGCCAATCAGCCGGTGAAGGAAGAAGGCGCTTTTGTCATCGTGGCCGAATTCAACCGCATGCTGTTGGGTTTTCTGGTCAGCTCGGTGGATCGCATCCTCTACCTGAATTGGTCGCAGGTGGAACCTCCGCCCAAGGTTTCGGACCGTGAAACCTTTATCGGTTCCATTACCTGGCAGGAAGAAGAACTGATCCAGATCGTGGATCTGGAAAAACTGATCCACGATGTGGTGGGTGATTCAGATACCACGGTACAACTGCAAAGCCGTTCCCCTGCCGAGATCATCGAGCAAAGCGGCATGCCCGCCAAGATTCTGCTGGTGGATGATTCCACGGTGGCGCAACATCAGGTCATTCGTGTATTTGATCAGCTGGGCATCAGCTGTGTCACTGCCAGTGATGGCCAGGAAGCACTGGATAATCTGAAGCGCTGGGCTGATCAGGGCAGTCTGGATGAACGCGTTGCCATGGTGGTGACCGATATCGAAATGCCACGCATGGATGGCTTCGGGCTGGTCAGGGCCATCCGGCAAGATACCCGGCTGAAGCATTTGCACGTTTTGATGCACTCTTCCCTGAGCACCGTGAAAGACAGCGGCATGGTGGAAAATGCCGGAGCAGATGACTACCTGGTCAAATTCGATCCGCAGGATCTGGCGGAGAAGGTGCTGCACTGGTATGCCAGCCCTGGCCAGTGAAATGGATTTTCTGGCTGGATAGCCCCCCTCGCTTGCGGGCCGTTTCTGCTGAACCCCCTGCCGGCAAGGTCTTGCCGTTTGGGCAAGGTTTGTCCGCACATGACGGATTTCTCAAGCCATACTTACAGCTTTTTTCACAAACGCACGCTTTTTGACGCCCATTTGACGCTTTCCCCGGCCTGATCCTGCTGGCATGAACCTTGCTCCGGGATTCATGAACGGTGCGAACCCGCGCCGTGTAGTGAATACGGAGGCATGGCATGCCCATTTCGTTCAAACAGGCATTGGGGTTGAATCCCCTGATACTGAAGTTGACCGAGCAGCGCAGTACGCTGCTGGCATCCAATCTGAGCAATGCGGCCACACCGGGCTACAAGGCCCGCGACATGGATTTTTCCTTCGAGCTGCGCCGTCAGGCTGGTTTACTGACCCCACAGGTACCGCTGGCCACCACGCAATCCGCCCATATCGGCCCCGTGCCGGCCACCACTGGCTCGGAGATTGCGCAGTACCGCGTGCCCGTCAGCCCCTCGCTGGATGGCAATACGGTCGATGAAGAAATGGATCGCGCCCGTTTTGCCGAAAATGCCTTTCGCTACGAAACCGCGCTGACCTTCCTCAACCGCAAATTCACCGGCCTCAAGGGGGCCTTGCGAGGTGACTGATGTCTCTGATCAAGAACTTTGACATAGCCGGTTCGGCCATGAAGGCCCAGAGCGTGCGCCTGAATACGGTGGCTTCCAATCTGGCCAATGCGCAATCCGTGGCCTCGTCAGCCGAGGCAGCCTACAAGGCACGCCTGCCGGTCTTCAAGGCCGTGCTGGATGAAAGTAACCCACTGGTACCGGCAGCGGCTGTCCAGGTGGTGGAGATACGAGAATCCCAGGCACCGCCGTTCATGGAATACCAGCCCAATCACCCGCTGGCCAATGCGGAGGGTTATGTATTCAAGCCCAATATCAGCCTGCCGGAGCAAATGGCGGACATGATTTCCGCCTCGCAAAACTATGCCAGCTCGGTGGAAGTGATGCGCACCAGCCGGGATTTGATGCTCAAGACCCTGCGGCTGGGACAATCCTGAGGAGAACGAACATGACCGATATTTCCGCAGCGGGCAGTGGCAGTATCTATGACCAGCTGGGCCTGAGCGAAACCCCCAGCCAGCGCAACGACCAGCTGGGCCGGGAAGATTTTCTCCGTCTGCTGACCACCCAGATGCGCTACCAGGACCCCACCAAGCCCATGGACCCGGACCAGATGCTCACCCAGCTGGCCCAGTTCAGTTCGGTGCAGGGGCTGGAGGATCTCAACCGGAATTTCCAGTCGCTGGCCGTGAGCCTGGTCTCCAGCCAGGCCCTGCAGGCCACGCAACTGGTGGGCAAGCAGGCGCTGGTACCGGCGGAGACTATGAATTTCGTCGAGGAACCGGTGGCCGGCGCGGTGGAGCTGCCCTTCGACAGCGGCAATGTGACCATCCGCATCGAAAACGAGCAGGGCGAGCTGGTGGACACCCTGCAACTGGATGCCCAGCAAGCCGGCCTGGTGCACTTCCAGTGGGACGGGCTGGATGAAAACGGCGAACCCTATCCACCCGGCAACTACCGTATCCGTGCCACTGCCGTGGGTGCATCCGGTACCCAGGGGCTGAACAGCTACGCGTTGGCCCGGATTGATTCGGTGGATTTCGGCACCATTGGCCAGCCCATGACCGTGCAACTGCACGGCCTGGGTAGTTTTACCTTTGACCAGATCAGGCAGATTGCCTGAACCCAGCGAGAGGAAGTTGAGATGACATTCAATATCGGTTTGAGCGGACTGAAAGCGGCATCGCAGGATCTGGCGGTGATTTCCAACAACATTGCCAACGTGAACTCCTTTGGCTTCAAGGGTTCGCGGGCAGAGTTTGCCGATATCTACAACCGTGAAATCGGTGGTCTGGGCAGCAGCGCCGGTTTTCTCGGCAAGCTGGGCGGTGGGGTGCGCCTGGCTTCGGTTTCACAGCTGTTCAGCCAGGGCAATTTCGAACTGACCGGCCGTTCACTGGATTTCGCCATCAACGGCAACGGCTTTTTCGTGGTCAAGGATCAATCCACCGGGGAAAACCTCTACACCCGCGCCGGGGCTTTTCGGGTGGACCGGGAGGGCTATGTGGAAAATGCCTTCAACCAGCGACTGCAGGTCTATTCGGTGGTGGACGCCAATATCCCCACCTTCAACACCGGCAGCACCTCCGATTTGCAGTTGCCACCGGAAATCAATGCGCCCAGCGCCACGGGCACCGTGGATATTGCCCTGAACCTGGATACCACAGCCACCGACCTGACCGCCGCGCCGGCCTTCAGTGCCACCGATGCCACCACCTACAACAATTCCACATCCTTCACCGCCTATGACTCCCTGGGCGAGCCGCATACCGTGACCCTGTTCTTCCGCAAGGAAGGGACCAACTGGGAAACCTTCATGCAGATTGACGGTACCGATGTAGGCAGCAACAACACCCTGACCTTCGACAGCAGCGGCACGCTCACGGCGGCCATGCCCTTCAACTGGGGCACCTTTACCCTGAGCAATGGCGCGGCTGATCTGAATATCGATGTGGATTTCACCGGCACCACCTATTACGGGGCCAATTTTGCCGTCAATGATCTGGTACAGGATGGCTACCCGCCGGGGCGGCTGGTCAGCATGGAAGTCAGTGACCAGGGCATTGTGCAGGCGCGCTATTCCAATGGTCAGGCCACGCCGCTTGGTCAGATTGCCCTGGCCACTTTCGCCAATGCCCAGGGGCTGGAACAGGTGGGCAATACCACCTGGGCATCCACCTACGCTTCGGGCGATCCCTTGCTGGGCATTTCCGGTGCCGGTGGCGTGGGTGTGGTGGAGGCTGGCGGGCTGGAGCAGTCCAATGTGGACATGTCCGAGGAGCTGGTCAACCTGATTACCGCCCAGCGCAATTTCCAGGCCAATGCCCAGGTGATTACGGCCAATGACACCATCACCCAGGCCATCCTGAACATCTGAGGATAGTCCTGCCATGGATCGTGCCCTGTTCATCGCCATGAGTGCCGCCAAGGAGGCGGAGCTTTTGCAGCGCGTCAATAACCACAACCTGGCCAATGCCAGCACCACCGGCTTCAAGGCGGATTTTGCCGCGCTGGTGGAAAGTCAGGTGCAGGGGCCGGGCTATCCCGATCGCAGCTATACCCAGGCGATGGAAACCCGTGGCTTCGATACACGCCCCGGCGCGCTGGAACAGACCGGTCGAGATCTGGATGTAGCCATCCTGGGTGAGGGCTGGTTCACCATCCAGGCCCCGGATGGCAGTCAGGCGCTGACCCGGCGGGGGGATTTCCATATCAGTGCCGATGGCATGCTCACCACCGGCGATGGTGATCTGGTACTGGGTGTGGACGGGCCTATTCTGGTGCCGCCGGCCCAGTCGCTGGTCATCGGGGAAGACGGTACCGTGAGCATCCGTCCCGTGGGCCAGCCGGTCAATGCACTGGCACAGGTCAATCGGCTGAACCTGGTCAAGCCCCCGCTGGAGCAGGTGAAAAAAGGCAAGGATGGGTACATCCGTTTTACCGGTCCACCGGAACAACTGCGCCCCGATGCCTCGGTGCGCGTGGGTAACGGCGTGCTGGAACGCAGTAATGTCAACCCGGTGGATGCCATGGTGCGTCTGATCGAGTTGCAGCGCAATTTCGAGATGCAAATCAACATGATGAAACGAATCGATGACAACGGCCGCAGAACGCAGGAACTGATGCGTAACGGCTAAGGAGAGAGACCATGCAAGCATTATGGGTAGCCAAGACCGGCTTGGACGCGCAACAAACCCGACTGCGGGTGATTGCCAACAACCTGGCCAATGTCAACACCAACGGTTTCAAGCGGGATCGGGTCATCTTTGAAGACCTGCTCTACCAGAATATTCGCCAGGTGGGCGCGCAGACCACGCAGAACACCCAATACCCCTCCGGCTTCTATCTGGGCACCGGCGTGCGTACCGTGGCCTCGGAAAAACTCCATGGGCAGGGCACGATCACGCTGACGGAACGCTCGCTGGATGTGGCGGTGGACGGCCGGGGCTATTTCCAGATTCTGCGCCCGGACGGCACGCTGGCCTATACCCGTGACGGCAGCTTCAAGATGGATGCCAACGGCCAGCTGGTGACCGCCAGCGGTCTGCTGCTGCAACCGGCCATCACCATTCCCCAGGGCGCGCAGAGCGTCACCATCGGCCGGGACGGCACGGTATCCGTAGGTATCGCTGGTCAGGCGGCATTGACACAAGTCGGTACCCTGCAGCTGGTGGATTTCGTCAACCCCACCGGCCTGGAACCCATCGGCCAGAACCTGTTTCTGGAATCCGTGGCCAGTGGCGCGCCCCAGGCAGGCACGCCCGGCCTGAATGGTTTGGGCGAGCTGGTTCAAGGCTCGCTGGAGACCTCCAATGTCAATTCGGTGGAAGAGCTGGTGAACATGATTGAAACCCAGCGTGCCTATGAAATGAACTCCAAGGCCATTGCCGCTGCCGACGAAATGATGCAATTCGTCAACCAGACACTCTAGTCAACGGGAAGGTAGGGTGAAATGAACAAGTTTTTGCTGCTGTTGCCTCTGATGCTGTTGCTGCAGGCCTGCGCGCCCAACCCGCCGCGGCCCTCGGCCAGTTACGAGCCACCCCCGCTGCCACCACAGCCTGAACGGCAGTACGCCGGTGGCAGCATCTGGCAGCAAGGCTATAACCGCCCCCTGTTTGAGGATGGCCGCGCGCGCAATGTGGGCGATGTCATCACCATCGTGTTGCAGGAAAACACCAGTGGCACCAAGAAGCAGGACACCACCACCAGCCGCAAGACCGATGTCAGCGTGCAGAACGCCACTCTGTGGGGCCGCCCGGCCACCGATGGCAACATCCCCTTTCTCGACAACACCCTGGCATCGGAAAACAGCTTTGCCGGCGCGGGGGAGAGCAAGCTGAGCAATCGCTTGTCCGGCACCATCACCGCCACGGTGGTGCGGGTGTTTCCCAACGGGCAGCTGGAGATACGCGGGCAGAAATGGCTGCAGATCAACCAGGGGCATGAATACATCCAGGTCAGCGGCTTGATCCGGCCCCGGGACATTGGTCCGAACAACACCATCGCTTCCACCCGTATCGCCAATGCCCGTATTGCTTACGCCGGGCGAGGCACGCTGGAAGACGCCAACCGCCCTGGCTGGCTGGCCCGTTTCTTCAACTCCGTTATCTGGCCATTCTAGGGGGCTGTCATGAAAAAACTGCTGTACGGCATGCTGCTGTTTCTGGCGCTGCAAGGGGCGCAGGCCGAGCGGGTCAAGGATCTGGCCAGCGTGGCCGGCGTGCGTGACAACCAGTTGGTGGGCTATGGCCTGGTGGTGGGGCTGGACGGCACCGGCGACCAGACCACCCAGACCAAGTTCACCACCCAGAGCTTCAAGAACATGCTGGCACGGCTGGGCATCCAGGTGCCGGAAAATGACGAGCCCACGCTGAAGAATGTAGCCGCGGTGATGGTGCATGCCACCCTGCCGCCCTTCTCCAAGCCTGGTCAGACCATCGATGTGACGGTTTCCTCCATTGCCAATGCCAAGTCGTTGCGAGGCGGCACGCTGTTGATGACGCCGCTCAAGGGCGTGGACGGGCAGGTCTATGCCATGGCTCAGGGTAATCTGGTGGTAGGCGGCTTTGGTGCCCAGGGTTCGGATGGTTCCAAGATCACCGTCAATGTACCCAGCGTGGGCCTGATTCCCAATGGAGGCATCGTCGAGCGGGCGGTGCCCATGGATTTTACTCAGGGCGAGAGCATCACGCTCAATCTGCGCCGGCCGGATTTCACCACCGCCCAGCGGCTGGTGCGGGTGATCAACGACATGCTGGGCAGCCAGACGGCCCAGGCACTGGATGCCACTTCAGTTCGTGTCAGTGCCCCGAAAGACCCCAACCAGCGGGTAGCCTTTGTCTCCCTGCTGGAAAACCTGGAAGTGCGCCCGGGCGAGGCACCGGCCCGGGTGGTGGTTAACTCCCGCACCGGCACGGTGGTCATCGGCCAGCATGTGCGTGTCTACCCGGCGGCCATCACCCACGGCAGCCTGACCGTCACCATCCGCGAGAACCCGCAGGTCAGCCAGCCCAATGCCCTGGCCGGTGGCCAGACCGTGGCCACCACCGACTCCTCGGTGGAGATCAGCGAGGAGAACAGCAAGATGTTCCTGTTCGACCCGGGCGTGGAGCTGGGTGAGATCGTGCAGGCGGTCAATGACGTGGGCGCGGCACCCGGAGATCTGATGGCCATACTGGAAGCCCTCAAATCGGCCGGCGCCCTGCAGGCGGAATTCATTGTGATCTGACATGGCTGATACCTTCTCGCAGGCGCAACTGGCACTGGACTTCAGCCATCTGAACAAGCTGAAGGCTCAGGCCCGCGCGGATCGAAAACAGGCCGCCGGCCAGGCTGCGCGCGAGTTTGAAACCCTGTTCATCGGTCAGATGCTCAAGGCCATGCGTGACAGCCTGCCCAAAGATGGCCTGTTTTCCTCGTCCGACATGCGCTTGTACCAGGGCTGGTTTGACCAGCAACTGGCACGGGAGCTGGGCCAACGCGGCGCGCTGGGGCTGGCCAAGACCATAGAGAAACAACTGCTGGGGCCGGCGCAGACAAGACGCCAGCCATCGTCCACGGCCCTGAGCACGGCAGACTGGCTGCAGCGACAGGCGGTTACACCGGCAACACAAACCGCGGTGGTGAAACCGGCTGGCGTGGCGGCTGAAAGCGCCCAGGCCCACATTCAGCCGGCAAAAACGGATTCGACCCCAGCGGTGGACTGGCGCACGGGCCCGAAGGCCTTTGTACAAGGCCTGTTGCCTCATGCCAAAAAAGCGGCGGCCAGCCTGGGTGGCGTGCATCCGGGCCTGCTACTGGCGCAGGCGGCACTGGAAACCGGCTGGGGCCGCCACCTGCCGGAAGATGGCCGGCGCGAAGCGCTCAACCTGTTCGGCATCAAGGCCAGTGGCAATTGGCAGGGTGCCAGTGTGGAAAGCCGCACGCAGGAATACCGCCAGGGCCGCATGCGGCAGGAAAAGGCCGCCTTTCGCAGCTATGCCGACTTGGAAGCGGCCTTCCAGGGGCTGGTGGACTTTCTGCGCGACAATCCGCGCTATCAACCGGTACTGAAACAGGCGCGCAACCCGGAAGGTTGGGCCCGCTCGCTGCAGCAGGCCGGCTATGCCACTGACCCGAACTATGCGGACAAGCTGCTGGGTATTTTCAACCGCAGTGATTTTCGCCGGTGGCTGGAACAGGCCGAGGCGGCATTCAAGTTATTCGACCAGCGGCCGATAACCTCAAGCAAGCCGGCATTGTAAGCGGCGGGAGTGAAAGAACATGGGTGTGGATCTGTTTGGCATAGGCAAGTCGGCGCTGCTGGGTTTTCAGCAGGCGCTCTCCACCGTGGGCCACAACATTTCCAATGTGAACACCGAAGGCTACAGCCGGCAGCAGGTGCTGTTCGGCACCAATCCGCCCTTTTTTACCACCCGTGGCTGGCTGGGTACCGGGGTGCAGCCCACGGAAGTGCGCCGCATCTATTCCGCCTTTGTCAATGCCCAGGTGACCCGCAACACCTCGCTGAATGAATTTCAGCAAAGCCTGAAGCAACTGGCTGGCAGCCTGGATTACATGGCCGGGCAGGAAGCCACCAGCCTCAACACGCCACTGCAGGCCTTTTTCAACAGCGTGCAGGAAGTGGCCACCTCACCGGCGGACATTGCCGCCCGGGAAGTGATGCTGGGTGAGAGTGAATCGCTGGTGAAGCGCTTTCGGCTGATGAACGATGAATTCGACCGGCTGCAGAACCAGACCAACAGCCAGATCGAAGCCACCGTGGCTGAAATCAACAGCATGGCCGAAGACCTGGCCCGGCTCAACGAGCAGATCATCCGCGACATCGGCAGTGGCCAGATTCCCAATGACCTGATGGACCGGCGTGAGCTGCTGATCAACCAGCTGGCCGAACAGGTGGCCGTGCAGACGGTGGAACAGGACAACGGCGCCATCAACGTGTTTATTGGCAGCGGTCAGGCACTGGTGGTGGACACCCGCGCCAACCGCTTGCTGGCAGCGCCGTTGGGTGCCGACCCCAACCAGCTGGATATCGCCATTGACGCACCAGCCGGCCCCATTCGCATCACCGAGCAGATCACCGGTGGCAAGCTAGCCGCCCAGCTGGAATTCCGTGATGTGGACCTGAGCCGGGCACGCAACGAGATTGGCCGGGTGGCCATCGGCCTGGCCATTCGCTTCAATGAGCAGCACGCCCAGGGGCTGGACCTCAACGGCAATATCGGCAGCGACTATTTTGCCGTACCCCAGCCCATGGTGCTGGATGACCCCAACAACAGCACCTACGGCATCAGCTCCATCACCGTGCAGTACGAGGACATCAGCCAGCTGACCACCGACAACTACCGCATGAGCTATGACGGGGTGAACTGGACCCTGGTCAATCTCACCTCCGGCCAGACCGTGCCACTGACCCCCAGCGGCGGCGATTTTCTCGCCGATGGCATGCGCATCACCCCGGACCCGGGAGCCAGTGCCGGCGACAGCTACGAGATTCGCCCCACCGCCAACGGCGCCCTGCAGATCGACCTGCTGATCGACAACCCCCGGCTGATTGCCGCCGCCAGCACCCATGCCAGCCGGGCGCTGGACAGCAATACCGGCACCGGGCTCATTTCCGATGTAACCGTGACCAATGCCGCCGACCCCAATTTCACCACCGATCTGACCATCGTGTTCGACAACCCGCCCAACACCTACCGTATCAATGCCGGCCCGCCCCAGGCCTATACACCGGGGGCGGTGATCGCCTTGA
>JALWTZ010000399.1 GCA_026993285.1 Lysobacterales bacterium
GATGAAGCCTGGCTGGCTCGTTGGCAACAGCAGTTTCCACAAACCCGGGGCCGCAGCCTGCTGGTGATGCCGGGCCGGCTGACGCGCTGGAAGGGACAAGGGGATTTTCTCGAGGTGCTAGCCCGCCTGCGCGAGAAAGACCCGTCATTGCTGGGCGTGCTGGTGGGGGAGGCTCACCCTCGCAAGCAGCATTTTCGCAAGGAACTCGAGGCGGTAATCAGGCGTCTTGGTCTGCAGGGCGATGTGGTGATGACCGGTCACCGCAATGATCTGCGACAGATTCTCTCACTGGCCCGGCTGGTTTTTGTCTTGTCTCGTCAGCCGGAGGCCTTTGGTCGAACGGCGTTGGAAGCCCTTGCATTGGGCAAGCCGGTGGTGGGTTATGATCATGGCGGCACGGGAGAGATTCTCCAGGCCATGTACCCACAGGGGCGGGTAGCGCCCGGCTCGGTGGATGAGGCCGTGGTCCGTGCACAAGCCTTGCTGCAACAGCCGGGGGAGATCGGAGAACTGGCATTTACCCTGTCCGCCATGACCGGCTCGACCCTGCGCTTGTATCAGGAGCTACTGGGTAGTATGGAGGATTCAGGCAGGTGAAGCCGCTGTTGGGCTGTTTCCCAGTAGCTGCTTGATTTTCTTCATGCCGCGTTCGATCAGGCTGGTTTTTCGTTGCGGCAGAATGCGGCAGCGTTTGGCGATGATGTCTCGGGCCAGGGTGAGGATGTGACGGGTCATCAGGGCCTGGCCACTCTTGTTGACCAGCAGGCAATTCTTGGTGTTGGGTGAATACCATGCCAGCCGTGCCGTGGTGGTACTGCCTTCGTCACCCAGGCGATACTCCAGCCAGGTGCCGAAGGGCAGGTGCTGCAGTTCTTCCATGAGCAGTTTTTCCTCTTCGGTGGTTGCATCCCTGGCAGGCTGGTCGATGGCAATCCTGTCCGATTCGGTTTTCTTCTGGATGGCGGCGGCCTTGTCGAAGATCTGCTCGTCTACTACCTGCATCTTTTTCGGGATGGGTTGGGGCTTGACTGCGGCCAGTGCCCAGCCCTGAACATAGGCCAGCTCCGCAACCAGCTTGCGGGCATCACTTTCGAAAGTACCGGTCTGCAGCAGGCATTGGAGTACCTGCTGGCGCAGGTCTTCGGCCTGGGATTTGAGCGATGCGCGTTTTTTATCGTCGGGTTGGACCTGTACGGACTCGGCCAGGGTTTCGGTCAAATGCCAGGCTTCTTCCCATTGGTTGCTGTCTTCCCCGTGCCGGGTGAGGGTCAGGGCCAGGTAATTGGCCCAGGAAATGGTGAAAAACCGTTCCAGAAAGGGGGATAATTCAATGCCCTGGGTGAATTGCTCCACGGTTTCTGCCGCTTTTTGCCGTGCCAGAAACAGCCGCTCCCGGCCCTGAAAGGTATCCGCGCTGCGCTGCTTGTTGCGTTCGAATTTCTGCTCGGCTTTCTGACGGGCCGTGGCAATGTCCTCACAAAGCTCGTTGAATATGTCCAGGTTGTGGTCAAACTCATCCAGTACCCGCTTGACCACCTTGCGCACCAGCGGCATGACATGGCGCTCTCGCTCACCACCATCGATCCAGTCCCGGCCGAGATCCGCCAGCGCTTCCAGGAGTGCGCGTGGCGGGCTGTCCTGACGGCGGAAAAAATCCTCATTCATCAACGCCACTTTCAGCATGGGCAGTTCCAGCTTGAAAATTTCCGCTTTTACGGCCGCGTCGATTTTTTCGTCTTCGAGGATGTACTCGAACAGCAAGCCGACCAGGTCGATGATGTCCTCGGTCAGTTCCGTCATCACCGGCGTGGCTTCTTCGGTTTCCAGTTCCAGCAGCTGGTTGGCGATCTGCTGCTTGACTTGGGCCATGTTCTGCGGCCGGGTCAGGCTTTCGGGGTTTTCCTCCTGCAGTGCATTTTGCAACAGGGTGAGAATGCCGATTACATCCGAGAGCTGTGCATCCACCCGGTTGGGTACCTGTTCCCGGCTCATGCCACGGATCTTGGGTGAGAACCGCTGTGGCCGGCTTTGCTGCAGCATGTCCTGCACCACGTGAAACAGACGGCTTTCCCGTTGAATTTGTTGTGGTGCCGGGCTATAGAGCTGGCTGGGTGTCCAGGGGTGTTCACCTGCCGGGTCTGCAGGAGGAATGGCATGGTTTTCCGGTTGCCACCAGGGGGTGGCCGGTACCGGCTCGGTGGGCGCGCTGACCGGAGGTATCGGCCCATCATAGCCGGCCGGTATGCTGGCCGGGGTCAAGGGCATGCCGGAAGGCGTTGCAGCCGGTGGCATGCCACTGCCAGGCTGTTCCATGCCGGGTTGGGCCAGCATGTCATGGCCGACGGCCGTTTGTCCGAATGCGGCTGTATCCAGGCCTGCCGGCCCTGCCATGCCCTGCAGGTTGCCTCCGGTTGTTGGCTGGCCTGGCAGGTGTTGTCCCGTGAAGGGGGAATCACCGGTTGCTGGGGGATGGGGTTCTTCCGCAGCAGATGGCGTGGCTTGGGGCGGGGTGGCCGAGGGATTCTTGCGGATACCGTCAAACTTGAAATCAGGCAGAATACCGGCCTCGATCAATAGCTGGTTGATGGCATGGGTCCAGCCGTCAAACTCCTTGCGAAACAACTTGCCCAGCCGGGTCAGAAAAAGCAGACGGACTTCCAGGGAAATCTCCATGGTTTCCACCTGTTTGCGCAGGGCTTCCAGCCAGGCATCGGGGCTGAGTGGGCAATGGTCGGGGGTCAGTTCTTCCTGACCCACCATGAAGGCATGGCGCTTTTCCAGTGGATAAAGCTCCTTGAAACTGCCCTGTTCCAGTTTGGCCTTGAGGTCACTGATGGCCAGGGTGAGTTCCAGATCCTCCCCGTCCAGCAGGCTGAGACTCCCGTCTTCCTCGGCATTTTCTTCTTCCGTGGCCATGAAACGATGCTTGCCCCGGGTTTGGTAGAAGGCTTCCATGCCCTGTCGCAGGGCCTGGAGGTATTCGT
>JALWTZ010000400.1 GCA_026993285.1 Lysobacterales bacterium
CCCACGGCAACCTGCAAGCCGCCACCCTGAAACTGGGCGAACAGGGCAGCCACCTGGCCACGCAACTGCTGAGCCGCCCGGAAATGTGGGTTGGTCTCATCCTGGGCGCGATGTTCATTGCCGCAGCCATTGGCTTTCGCCGCTACCGGGAAGACGGCTGAACAATAGCGAGATCCACCAACATTTGGTGTATCTCGCGGCTCATTGCGAACCGTGAACGGCCTGATCCATGAAAAATCCGTACCTTGCAGCACAGGAACAACTGGCACAGAACCTGCTTGAATCCTGTTGAGCCTACAGCCGGAATACCACCATGAGCATTTTTTCCCGTCTCACCGACATCATCAACGCCAACCTCAATGCCCTGCTGGAAAAGGCCGAAGACCCGGTCAAGATCATCCGCCTGATGATTCAGGAAATGGAAGACACCCTGGTGGAACTGCGCTCGGAAGCCGCCCGCACCATCGCCCAGCGCAAGGAACGCAACCGCCATCTGCAATGGCTGGAAGAGGAAGTGACGGAGTGGAATCGGCGGGCGGAACTGGCCATCAGCAAGGAACGGGAAGACCTGGCCCGTGCCGCGCTGACCGAAAAACACGCCCTGCAACAACGGCAGGAAGCCACCCGCAAGGAACTGGCCCAGCTGGACGAGGCGCTGGAACGCATGGCGGAAGACATTCGCCTGCTGGAAAACAAGCTGGCCGACGCCCGCAAGCGGCAAAGCCTGCTCAGCATGCGGGAAAAAACCGCCCAGGCGCGCCTGAAAGCCCGCAGCCAGCTGCACAACGGCAAGCTGGATGAGGTGCTGCAACGCTTTGAAGCCGCCGAGCGCAAAATCGACCGCACCGAGGCCGAAAGCGAAGCACAAACCCTGGGCAGCAAACCGGAGCTGGCTCGGGAGTTCGATGCCCTGGAACAGGCCGACCGGGTACAGAGCGAGCTGGAAGAATTGAAGCAACGCATGCAGGAACAACAAGACCATGAGTGAGGTACTGCTGATTCTCATTGTGGTGGTGGTACTGCCCATCTGGATCATCGCCCACTACACCACCAAGAACCGTGCGCTGAAAACCCTGACCCCGGAAGAAGAAACCCTGCTGGCCGAGTTGTGGGAATCCGCGCAGAAGATGGAAGAGCGTATCGAAGTGCTGGAGAAAATCCTCGATGCGGAAGCCCCTGGCTGGAGAGACCGCCATGAGCCCATCTAGGCCTCCACCGCTGCAAAGCCCCAACCCCCAGCGTCTCTACCGCAGCGAATCGCACCGGGTGCTGGCAGGCGTTTGCGGCGGGCTGGCGGATTACTGGGACATCGATGTGGTCGTGGTTCGGCTGGCCTTTATCGCCCTGCTGCTGTTCGCTTTTCCCATTGCCTTTTTCGGCTATCTGGCGCTGGCCATTTCCATTCCGAAGCGGCCGGAAAACCTGCCGGAAAAGCTACCGGAAAGCCGGGCGGAAGAACGGCAGTTCTGGCGCGAGGTCAGTCACAAGCCCGGTCATACCGTGGGTGCCCTGCGCCACCGCCTGCGCCAGATCGACCGGCGCATCCAGCGGCTGGAAAAGCATGTCACCTCCCGCGCCTTTGCCGTGGACCGCGCCCTGCGGGCCGCCGCGGCCCAGGGCAAGGCAGAGCCGGTGGAAGAGCCGGATTCGCCTCAGGGCAGCAACAACTGAAACACCCCGCCACCCAGTGGCCCGCCATTACACAGGCGGGTTTGCCCGCGCCGGCCCTGGTTTTCATGCAATGCCGCCACCCGGCCGGCAAAGAACAGGCCCAGGCCAGTGCTGCCCATGCCGGAAACCACCGGTGCTTCCGGCGCGTTGCCCAGTTCCAGCAGGTTTTCCGGATAACCCTGACCATTATCCGCTACTTCCAGCAGCAGGCATTCCGCCTCCACCGCCGCCCGGATCTGAATCCGGTCCCGTGTGTAGCGAATGGCGTTGTTGATCAAGGTATTCAAGGCACTGGCCACCAGCCGCTCATCGAAAAACCACAGCAGCTCTTCCGGGCAATCCAGCTGCAACGACAGCCCCCGCTGCTGCATCAGGGCGGCATGTTCAGCCTGCAAGCCCTGAAAAAACTCCGGCAGATAGACTTCTTCCAGCTGCAGACTGTAGGCATGGTCCAGCTTGTACAACCCCAGCAACTGCACCATGGCATGGCTGAGCCGGGCGGTTTCGTAAGTGAGCATGGCCGCCCTTTCCGGTGCCTGTTGCTCCAGGCTGGGCAAACACGCCTCCAGTTCCTGCCGCAACAGCGCCAGTGAGTTTTTCATTTCATGAATGCTGCTGGCCAGCAGCCAGGAAAAATCCCCCGGTTTATCCATCACTGTTCTCCAGTGTCACGCCCAGCTCCCCGGCCAGCTTGAGCACCTGTGCCCGCAGCTTGCTGTATCGTTCATGGCGATAGTCTTCCGCCGGCAAGTCGGCAATACTTTCGATCAGCTGCCAGGCCTCTTCCAGGGCCTCGGCCTCCTGATCATTCTCCGCCAGCTCAAAGCAGGACTGCGCCGCATTGAGCACATAGGAAGCATTGGAAGGCGCCAGTTTGACCGCCTTGCGAAAGGCCTTGAGCGCGTCCATCCAGTCTTTCTGGCGGTAGTAGCGCACACCCTCGCTGTTGAATTCGGCAGCCATGTCGTAGGTTTTCTGCGCCTGCTGGTCCTGTTCGCGCCGGGCCAGCTGGTTGCGAATACGCGGGTCATCCTGATGTTTTTCCGCCAGCGCCTTCAGACAGGCTTCGGCCTGTTCCGGATTGCCGGCCTTGCTATGGGCATCGGCCAGTTCCAGCAAAGTATCCGGGTCCTGCACACCTTGTAGCTGCCCGGCCTCTTCCAGCGCATCCTCTCGCTCGGCGGCCGCTTCCTTCACCTTGCCCTCCTTGTCCAGCAAATCCGCCACACACAGGCGGCCACGAATCACCGCCTCCAGCCTGTCACGAAAACCCTTGCGCAAGTTCTTGATCTGCTTGCGAAATTCTTCCGCCCTGCGCCGGTCGGTCAGGCCACCGCCACCGTCCATGTCATCCAGCAGGGCACGGGCATAGAGCACATAGCGGTTGGCGTTGTGATGGCGGGTATTCACCGAATGCTTCACCGCCAGCCGGCGGGCGCGCAGCCGCCATTCCTGGTCACCGTTTTCCTCGGCCACATCCCCCAGGGCATCCAGCCGCTCCACGGATTTGGAAGACATCTGTACAGCTTCTTCCAGCACCTCCTGGGCGGCTTTCATATCACCCACTTCCATCAACACCTTGGCCAACCAGTCGCGGGCAGAGAGAAAACGGTGCTGGGTGGCGATGGCTTTCTCCAGTGCCTTTTGCGCGCGGGTATAGTCCCGCTGATAGTAGTAGCACTGCCCCAGCCCCAGCCAGGCCCAGGCCAGCTCGCGCTTTTTCAGAATGGCGCGAAAGCGCTTGATGGCATCATCGTAGCGGCCCAGATCCATCAGCATGCGTCCTTGCAGGCGATAGATGTACATGGCATAGCGCGGGTGCTTTTTCAGAATCACCTCGGCCACCTGCAAACCTGCATCCAGCTGATCGCCCTCGATGGCGCGGTAGATGGGCTCCAGCGCGTGCTTGCGGGTCAGCGCCTTTTCCAGCCGCTGTTGCAGCACCGGCAGGCCAAAGGGTTTGGTCAGATAGTCGTCCGGCTCATACAGCAACGAGGCCAGCACCATGGGGGCGGCATCTTCCGCGGTGACCATGATGAAGATGGTGGAAGGGCGAATCAGCTTTTCATGCACCAGTTCGTCGTGCAGTTCCTGGCCATCCATGCCCTCGCCCAGGTTGTAGTCCACCAGAAAAATGTCATAACCGCGTTCCCGCGCCGATTCCAGCGCATCCCGGGCATTGCCGGCCTCATGTACCGTGCCGCATTCCAGCTTTTCCATCATCCCGCGCAGTGAGCGGCGAAACTGGTAAAAATCATCGACAATCAGGCACTTTTTTCGGCTCAGATCATAGGTCATTCCGACTCCTTGTACAGCCAGGCATCATCTCCAGCGTCCTTCCAGGACGAACGGACAGGCAAACATGCTAGCATGTGCGGCCAAAATCCCCCATGCCCGCGTTATTCGCTGCCATTTCCATGAGCCAGAAGCTGAACCACCTGCGCCAAGCCATCGACCAGGCCATGCTGGCCGACCAGCCCGCCTTGCGCAAACGCTGGCAGGGGCTGGAACGCCGGCGCAACCAGGGCAAGCCCTGGGATCAGGGTTTCGCCCGGCTGGAGCAGGATGTACAAGCCTCCATCGCCCGTCGCAGCGCCCGCGCCAGCAGCATTCCCCGCCCCCGTTTTCCCGAAGAACTGCCCGTCAGCCAGCAACGGGCCCGTATCGAACAGGCCATTGCCGAACATCCGGTGGTCATCATCGCCGGGGAAACCGGCTCGGGCAAAACCACCCAGCTGCCCAAAATGGCCCTGAGCCTGGGCCTGGGCGCCGGTGGCATGATTGGCTGCACCCAGCCCCGCCGCATCGCCGCCCGCAGCATGGCCGAGCGGGTGGCGGAGGAACTGGGCGTGCAACAGGGCGAGTTGGTGGGCCATCAGGTGCGCTTCACCGACAAGACCGGCCCGAACACGCTGGTCAAGTTCATGACCGACGGCATCCTGCTCAGCGAGACCCGCCACGACCCCCTGCTGCTCAACTACGAGATGATCCTCATCGACGAGGCCCACGAACGCAGTCTCAACATCGATTTTCTGCTGGGCTATCTCAAGCGCATCCTGCCCCGGCGGCTGGATCTGAAAGTGGTCATCACTTCCGCCACCATCGACACCGAACGCTTCTCACAACATTTCAGCGGCGCGCCGGTGATCGAGGTTTCCGGCCGCGGCTATCCGGTGGAAGTGCGCTACCGTCCGCTGGAAGACGCCCAGAGCAAGCCCAAGGAGCTGCACAAGGGCATACTGGATGCCATTCACGAGCTGGAGCAGACCGACCCCGGCGGTGACATTCTGGTATTCCTGCCCACCGAGCGCGACATCCACGACTGCCGCGAATGGCTGCACAAGCAGCGCCTGCGCCATACGGAAATCCTGCCCCTGTTCGCCCGCCTCTCCGCCACCGACCAGCACCGCATCTTCCACCCCGGGCCGCAGAGGCGGGTGATCCTGTCCACCAACATCGCCGAAACCTCGCTCACCGTGCCACGCATCCGTTTCGTCATCGATTCCGGCCTGGCACGCATCAGCCGCTACAACCCGCGCAGCCGGGTGCAGCGCCTGCCGGTGGAAGCCATCTCCCAGGCCGCCGCCAACCAGCGCATGGGCCGCTGCGGCCGCCTGGGGCCGGGTATTTGCATCCGCCTTTACGACGAGGCCGACTTCGCCGCCCGCCCCGCCTTCACTCAGCCGGAAATCCAGCGTACCGCCCTGGCCTCGGTGATGCTGCGCATGCTGGAACTGAAACTGGGTGCCCTGGAGGACTTTCCCTTCATCGACCCGCCGGACGAGCGGCAGATCAAGGATGCCCGCCAGGAACTGCTGGAACTGCAGGCGCTGGACGACCAGGAACGGATCACTCCCCTGGGGCGGCAACTGGCCCGCCTGCCGGTGGATGTGCGCTTTGGCCGCCTGCTTGTCTCCGGCAAGGAAAACGGCTGCCTGCGGGAAATGCTGGTACTGGTTTCCGCCCTCAGCCTGCAAGACCCGCGCGAACGCCCGCAGGACAAGGCCCAGGCCGCCGACCAGGCCCATGCCGAATTCCGCGACACCGAATCCGACTTCACCGGCCTGCTCAAGCTCTGGGACTGGTTTCACCAGCAGAAGAAGGCCCACAGCCGCAGTCAACTGCGCGAAATCTGCCAACGCAAGTACATCCACTACCTGCGCATGCTGGAATGGCAGGATCTGCACCGCCAGCTCGGCCAGACCGTGTGTGAGCTGCAATGGCCCGTCAACAAACAAGCGGCCAGCGATGAAGCCCTGCACCGCGCATTGCTGCCGGGCTTTCTCAGCCTGGTGGGCATGCAGGATGAAAAAACCCTCTACACCGGCGCGCGCGGCAAGAAGTTCCATCTCTTTCCCGCGTCGGTGCTGGCACGCAAACCACCACGCTGGCTGGTGGCCGCAGAAATCGTCGAAACCAGCCGCACCTGGGCCCGTACCTGTGCCACCATCGACCCCGCCTGGCTGGAACAGGCCGGCAAGCACCTGCTGAAATACCGCTACCACAGCCCCTGGTGGTCGAAAAAGCGCGGCCGGGTCATGGGCAAGGTGCAAATCACCCTTTTTGGCCTGCCCATCGTGCAGGAACGCAACATCCACTATGCCCCGCACGACCCGCAAACCGCGCGGGAGCTGTTTCTGCAACACGGGCTGGTGGAAGGGCAACTGCAGCCGCTACCCGAAGTGATCGCCCACAACCTGAAACTGCGCCAGGAAGTGGAAGCGCTGGAACACCGCCAAAGGCGGCAGGACCTGCTGGTGGCCGACCGTGATCTGGTGGCCTTCTACGCCGAGCGGCTGCCGGAAAACATCCTGGATCTCAAAACCCTGCAGCAATTTCTTCAAGTGCCGGAACAGGCCGAACGGCTGAAAATGCAGCGAGCCGACCTGCTGCTCAAGGCCCCGGACGAACAGGATTTGCAGCAGTTCCCGGAACAGATCGAACTCAACGGGCAGACCTTCCGGCTCAGCTACCATTTCCAGCCGGGTGAATCCAGCGACGGCGTCACCCTGCATGTACTCCTGCAACGGCTCAACGGCCTGGACGAAGCCCTGCTGAGCTGGCTGGTACCGGGGCTTTTGCGGGAAAAACTGGAAACCCTGTTGCGCAACCTGCCCAAGAACCAGCGGCGGGCACTGGTGCCCATTCCACAAACCGTCAACCAGCTGCTGGAACCCTGGCCGGACTGGCCGCAAACACAACACCTGTATCACTGGCTCAGCCAACGGCTGGCCGAACAGGGCCTGCGCATACCGGCCCATCACTTTCATGCCATCAAACTGCCGGAACACCTGTACATGAACATCCGGGTAGAAGATGCACAGGGCGGCTATCTCGGCCAGGGACGCGAGTTGAAGCCACTCCAGCAGCGGCATGGCCGGCAGGCGCAAAAGGCCTTCAGCCAGGAAAGCGGCAGCCAATGGCACCGGGACGGGCTGCAAAACTGGGATTTCGGCCCCCTGCCGGAAGAAATCACCCTGAAAAACGGAGGCAAGGCCTGGCCGGCCATCGTGGAAAACGCCCGGGGCCAACCGGCCCTGCGCCTGCTGGACAACCCGGAAAAGGCGCGGGAAGCCCAGCGTGGCGGCCTGCTCTGCTGGCTCAGACTACAACTGGCCGGGCCGCTGAAACAGCTCAAGCGCAAGCTGCCCATCAGCCGGCAAAGCTGCCTGCTCTACAAACCGGTGGATGACTGCGAAAACCTCAAGGAAGAAGTCATCGACAGCCTGTTGCAGCAAAGCTGTGAAAACGCCTGGGCCATACGCAGCGCCGAAGCCTGGCAGGCCTTTCTCAAGCAAGTGGACGAGACCCTGTGGAAACAGGCCCACGCCATCTGCCGTCATCTGGACCAGATCCTGCCGCTCTACCATGACATCCGCAAGGCCCTGCAGGCGCTGGAAGAAAGCGGCCGGCACCCGGAAGCCTGGCAGGACATGAGCGAACAACTGGAAAACCTGCTCTACCCCGGTTTTCTGCTGGAGCTGGACGAGGCCCGGCTGGCCCACTACCCCCGCTATCTCAAGGCCATGAAGCTGCGCCACGAAAGGTTGCGGCACAAGCCCCAACAAGACCGGGAAAAACAAGCCCGAATCCAACCCTGGTGGCGGTACTACCAGCAATGGTGGGCCAAGCACGAACAATACACCCCGGCCTTCGACCACTACCGCTGGCTACTGGAGGAATACCGGGTCTCCCTGTTCGCCCAGGAACTGAAAACCGCACAGCCGGTCTCGGAAAAACGATTGGCAAAGGCGAAGAAAACCTTGCAGGAAAGTTCATCAATCGACACATGATTCCCTGCACCCACGCAGGCAGAATCAGTGCAAAAGCTCCAACGACAACAACTGGTGTGAAGGCATCAAGTAATAGAGGCAAGCAGGCTGACCGCATACTCCCGACTGCTGCAATTGCATGCGATGATCACCCCGCTCCAGAGGAAAACACTGATCAGCAACACAAATGTACCAATGTCGCAATCGCTCGCTGTGCTCGGATTCCAGCCGGATTTCCCCTTTTACGGTACAGACTTTGCCCGCTTTCAGCGCGATTTGAACCCGTTTGACATGCCGCCAGAGGAAGAAGCCAACCACCAGGGCAAGGAACACAGTCAGGGCCAGAAAAGTCAGGATCGCGTCAAGTGTCAAATGATCTGCACGCATCCGATCCAGCATAAAGGCAACCAGACCCACGACAAAAATCAAGCCAAAAGCGATCCAGACAAAGCGAACCGTACCCCGCAACTGGCGGGTAATACGCGCATCCTGTGCGGCGGAACGCCTACCGGTACGATTCGAGCGCAGATCGTCTTCACTGAATTCGAAAACTTGCGCCAGTAGAGTCTGTAACGACTCGGTTTCAGAATGCGTCATGGTTTAATCTGTATTAGAAGTAGATGTGAAGGTTCTGTAGCAATCGAATCCTCTCAAAAAGATCATTCAAATCCCGTTTGAAAAAGGGGGTAATACTCTACGGATGATATAAAACGGTCGTTATTGATCAAGGACCTGAAAGTATTCTTGACAGCCACAGAGGAATCAAGCCTTATTGCCGTTGTGGTTCCATCTTCATTTTGCCAGTTCTCATGCCATGGGCTGATAGCAGAGAACTTGATATAAGGATTATTTAAAATAGTCTGAAATGCATCAATCAACCAGGCGCTTTTATCACCATCAGGATGAAAATCTGTAACACCAAATTCAAGAAGAGCAACCGGTTTGGAGCTATTGATTTCCCTATAAGCGTTTATATAGTTTGACAATTGGGCAGAAAACTCCAACCCTGCCCACTCTTCGGTGATGGTTTGAGCGCCATACAAGCTAAAACCAATCCAGTCAATATAGTCATCACCAGGATAGTAGTATTTAGGCTGATTCCATTCAACATCCGGAAATGAACTGTAGTTAAAATGATAGAACCAGGTAACATTATCTGCACCTTCCTGCCTGAACAGGTCAATAATATGCCTATAGGCATCTCGATATCTTTCAGGACCATCTGGGTAGTTTGGATCTCCATATCCATCGTTTTGACCGGCGCCATTGAATATGCCACTATATCCGAACCAATCACCATTGGCTTCAACCGCAAAATCAATCATCAGTGGAATATTATCCTGCACGGCATCCCTTGCCCAGTTTCTCAGGTCCACATCAAAGACGCCATCAATGATATTTTGCATTGTAAAATAAGTTTCCGCCACACCTTGAACATCATTGCTCCTGGGCATCAACCTTACATAAGGAATGGTGTTGGTATCATAAATCGCATGCACATGCGCCCTTGGATAGACTATACCGTTATACCAGTTTTGCGAAAAACACGCCCATGCCAACTTCTTGTTTGCAATAATCTCAAAGTTCCTGATCCTCTGACTGCTGACAACATCTTCAGGACCCCCAAAATCCGGAAAAGCAGCAAAATAGATCCGATCTCCTGTGGGTGGATGCAGCTTCAGAGCATGCGGTGAGACCGCGCCGACAGGAGCATCAACCACTTGCCCTCTCGCTTGGCACCCAGAGCAGAAAACCATAGCAAACAGAATCATTATAAAACGTTGAAATGTCATTTAAGTTTCCGATGAACAAACATAGGTTATCAGGTGTTATGCATTACGATTTTTCTCCAGTGCCTCGCATCACGGGACACAAAAAGCAGAGTGAAGCGATGCTTTTAGTGGTCCGCGTGTATACTATTGTTAGGCGTGGCATATTTGCAAACCAAGCGCATCAGCTATTCCCGGATTTCTTCAATAAAGCCCGAAAATCATCTGCTTAAACCTTAGACATCAAGTTTTGCGCCGCTTCTGGATTGGACTCGTAATATTTGGTTAACCAACTTCGTAACTCTGCTTCGGTAAATTCTAGCTCAATCAGAAAATTCCCAGAAAGCGCCAGATTATGAACCTTTCCATACGCTTTCATACCATCCGACGATGTCAAAGACTTTCTGTTGTCAATCCGTATAAATCGGCCATGTTATTTTTCACAGGATCAACAGTGTGAGTATGCAGGTAAACCTCACGCTCCCAACCTCAGAATTTAATTTTCATGTTTATTACTCCACAATCCCGTGCTTTCCTTAGCGCCTAACGCCTTGCTAACTTGCCATTTTATACACCTTAGAACGAAGTGGCGAACTGTATAAAATGCTCAATATTAATCTAATTGTTAGCATTTAATTACTCAATGCCTTTAGTATAACCTTAGGTTCTTTTGCTACAACATTGAGCAAAACCAAAGCTGGCCCCCGGGGAGTACGGTCGCCTCGCTCCCAGTGCCGAAGTGTACTAACGCTTATACCAAATGCTGATGCAAATTCATTTTGCGACATACCTATTTTGGCGCGGATATTTTTTACATCAACCGGGCCAAACTTGTGTACCACGGCCTTTGTTTGTTTGCCTTTTGAAAACTCTACTGCTTCTTCAAGGCCTTGCTTAATACTATCAAATACTTTACTCATGATTTTTGGCCTCTGTAGTTTTTAATAATGAATGTGGTTAGTGTGGCAAGATCATTACGTTCTTGTTTGGAAAGGTTGGCTTTTTCTCCTTTGCCAAATACAGTAAGCAAGAATAATGGGAGTGTTTTATTGTGATAGTAATAAATGACACGAACACAACCGCTTTTGCCTCGGCCCTGTGCTGACCACCGTAATTTACGGATTCCTCCCGTACCCTGCATAATATCGCCAGAAGCAGGATGCAAAGCCAAGTAATTGATAATGCAAGTTTTCTCTGCTTGGGAGAGTAATTTATCAGATCTTCTAATGAACTCTGGTAGTTCGACAATGATTTGCATGAATCAAGTGTAATCCACTGGATTATAGATGTCAATTTCCTTGTTATGCTAACGACCAAGCTGTGCGGCGCAAACGAAGCGCAGCGTAGTTTGCGTCCGAACGAGCGTATTGTTAGAGCTTTTATTCATTCATTTTGAGAATTGGTTTTTTGATACTTTAATTCAAACCCCCTAACGATGACATACGCTATTAACGCAAATATAAAAACCACCAAGTACATCCATGCGAGGCTTTGAAGGGTTTCAATAATGGTGCGATAGACCTCCAATGTCCATCGCTCAGAATTTAAGATAAGAACCTCAGTATCCTTATGCGGAGCACTAATATACCGCTCTAGTTGGTAGATTCTTACACCACCTGAAATGCCAACAACATACGCAGCAAATTTGATATATTTTTGCCAAACGCTACTTATTTTATCCTGAATGATGCGGCTAAATATTGATGCAATAGCTTTATCGAATGTTTTTACAACACCAAATGAGACAATTATAGACAGCATAAATGTGACTAATAGTAATGTGAAAAACATATGACCTCCTTCTCTAGAGCTCTAACGCCTAGTTCACCGGCAACTCAGAGTGGCACGTTTTTGCGTTCTTTGCAAAATAAGTGCCGCTTTGAGTTGTCAGGTGCAACTTTTTGTTAGCCATATTTTACTCGGTTAGTTGCAATATTATGAACTATGAAACCGATGTATATTACAACGTCTTGTATAAAATGTA
>JALWTZ010000401.1 GCA_026993285.1 Lysobacterales bacterium
TGCTGGGTACCACCGTATTGCTGCTGGCGGCCATGGTGGGCTTCAGCCTGCTGGCCGGTGCCCGCCAGTTGATCTACAGCCAGCCGAAAGCGTTATTGCAGGAGGAATAACGGGAAATCAGTCAATGATCCCTAATAAGGCGGAATAGACGTGGCTGAGATAGAACAGGGCGGTGGATACCTGCGTTAGACATAGTCAGCCAGATTGTTGCCTTTAGGCTGATTACTTCTGAAATCATCCGTACAGGATCAAAAACCACTTTTGCAGAAATATAGCAAATGCTTCGGCTTTCCGGGCGGGTTTCTACAGTTTTCGTCACACAGGCTGGAGCCGTGGCGCTTGGTTATATGCGACTGAGCCAATAGTCAGGTTTCCTGCTGTTATGCATTACAGCAATGATATAGATGCTTTCAGGGGTATGCTTGTAGATCACGGAATATGGGAAGCGAGTGAGCAGGAACCTGCGAAACCCCTTTTTTAGTTTTGGCCAGGTGTCGGGGAGTTTTGTAATGACCTCATATGCGCTTTCCAGCTCAGCGATAAAGTCATCGCCCAATCCATTCGCTTGATCTTGATACCAGCGATAGGAAGCTTTAATTTCTGATGAGATTTCAGGGTGGAAGCATATTTTTGGCATCCTGGCCTTTGATCTCCTTTTTCACATCTTCCCAGGAAACCGGTTCTACTTCACCAGAAACAAGCTCGGCATAACGCCTTTCTGCCAGATCCGCCCATGCATCCTCTACACCATCTTCTTGGAGGGTTTCGAGAGAAGAGATAAGGCAATGAGCAATCAAGGCCTTTTCGTCAGAAGATAAATTTTTAATATCTTCAATGACTTGTTTGATTTTTGACGCCATCCTCGCTTACCTTTCCGGGCACTGCTTCTGAGTTTATCATGCCTTGGCATCCTGGAGCATATAACACCTCAGCTGTTGAGTGGAGTACAGCGGAACTCAACAGCTGAGGTGTCGGGGCAGCGCCGCGCAGGTGGGGGCTGCGCTTTCAGGCGGCTTCACTGTTTTGCCGTGGGCCGTTGAGCAGGGCGTCGCGGGTGGCGGCTACGATCAGGTCCACTTCTTCGGAGGTGATGTTGAAGTGGGGGGTGTAGCGCAAGGAGTTTTCACCACCGTGGATGACGCCGATGCCGTGCTGGCGCAGGTATTCTTCCAGGCTGCCGGTGCCGTAGGCCTTGAAGCGGGGGTCCAGTTCACAGGAGAACAGCAGGCCGGTGCCTTGCACCTTGGTGATCAGCCCGCCCAGTTCATCCTTGAGGGCGTTGAACTTGTCGAGAAATTCCTGCCCGCGTTCGCGGATGTTCCGCCGCAGGGCCGGGGTGACCTGTTCCAGCACGGCGCAGGCCACATCCAGGGCGCGCGGGTTGGTGGTCATGGTGTTGCCGTAGACGCCCTTGCGGTAGATTTCGGCCACCCAGTCCTGAACGGCCAGCACGGAGAGGGGATACTGGCCGGCGTTCAGGGCCTTGGAGTAGGTTTCCATGTCCGGTGCGTCCAGGGTTTCGAAGCCTGGGTAGTCCACGATGGACAGGGTGCCCTGGGCACGCAGGCCGGCCTGGATGGAATCCACCAGGAACAGGCTGCCATGGGCGCGGGTCAGTTCCCGTGCCCGCTGGTAGAAGGCCGGGGTGGCGGCCATGCCGGGGTCTCCTTCACCCATGACTGGCTCCATGAAGAAGGCTTCGATGAACCAGCCTTCGTCTTCCGCCTGCTGGTAGACCCGTTCCAGGGCGGGGATGTCATTGGGTGGTACGGTGAGCAGCTGGTCGAAATCCCGGAAGCTGGCCAGGTATTTGCGGTAGACCGGGCGGGTGGAGTCGGAGAAGCGGGCCGGGCGGTCGGTACGGCCATGGAAGCCGCCGGCCACGGCCAGGATGCGAATGGGCTTGCCTTCATGCCGGCCACCGGGGTCGGTCATCATCTTGCTGTGGATGTCGGCAATGCGCGCGGCCACGGAGACGGCCTCGGAACCGGAGTTCATGCACAGGTAGCGGCTGTAGGGGTTGCCATCGGCGCGGCTGTGGCCCAGTTCCCGGTTCAGGGCTTCGGTCAGCGCCAGCTGGGAGAAATTGGGGGTCATCACATTGGCCATGACATGGGGACGGTTCATGGCTTCCAGCACCGCATCCGGGGCGTGGCCGAAGCCCAGCATGCCGTAGCCGCCAGAGTCGTGCAGGACCGCGCCCTTGCTGGTGATCAGCCAGGGGCCCTTGGCGGCCAGGGAGACATAGGGATTGACCGCATCCTCGGCGTAGAAGTTGACATAGCCCTGCTGGATGCGGCGGATTTGCTCGGCTTCATCCAGCTCCAGCAGCTCGGGCCACTGTTGCTGCAGGGTCGAGAAGGCTTCACCGGCCTGGGCGATGGCCTGTTGCAGGTCGTTGTCATGGTCGATAAAGCGGCCAATGAGGTCATCAGACAAGCCCTGTGTGAGTCGTTGGCCGCCGGTTTGGCGAATGCGGTTCAGTGTTTCGATCATGTTGTGCTCCCAGTTATGCTGAGCGGAGAGGGCGACATGCACGCGTTGCCGCCGCCGCGGGAAACCGCGCATTCTAGCAGAAAAGTATATCCTTTGGGATAGTTGGCGCTATTGCTCAACGAGGGATTCCGCCTGCAGGATCACGACAAAGCGTTCTGCGGGTGTGACGGTATCACCACTTTCCACCAGTGCGGCATCCGCCCGGCTGAGCAGGGCGGGGGCCAGTTCGGGCCAGTCTTGCCAGGGCAGGTTTTCCAGTTCGGACTGGTTGCCCAGTACAAAGGATGGGCCGTCAGCCGTGAGGGATTGCTGCCCCTCGGCGGGCAGGGGGTGAATCTGCCGGTTTTCCAGCTTCAGCCATTGCAGTTGATGGTTGTGCCAGTGCAGGGTCTTGTGCCGGGTATGGATCTTCAATAGGCACCAGCGGATGCTGGCCGGCAGGCCGAGACAGCGATGGGC
>JALWTZ010000402.1 GCA_026993285.1 Lysobacterales bacterium
CTGTTTGCTGCCTGTCATGATCTGCGCCAGCGGGAACCGGATCAGGCGGCTCGCCAGCAGGGATGTGGTGCCAATGAAGAGGCCAGCTGGCTGGAGCTGGAACGGCTGATCAACGACTGGGGCCTCACGCTTCCATCACACTGGTTGCAAACCCAACGATGGATGATCGAAGGCAGTACCTTTTACATGGGCATGCAACTGGGCAGTTGTCAGGGTGCCTGGGCGGCAGATCTGGTCAGGATAGAAGCCATGCCGGTAGCGACACGGGAACAGGTATTGCTGGCTGCGGATCTGGATACGGCCAATGTGGCGGAAGGTTTTCTGGAACTGGCCCGCTCCACTCTGGCATTGGCATACGAACGTTTGCTACTCAAGCCAGCCAGGGATGAACGGGCGGAATTGGCGTTTCTCCGCCAGTTTCTCGAGGAGGTGCAATGGCACTACATGGCGCATTGCCAGCAGTTCCGCTCACGCGCGGGCATACAGGTTTTTGAGGCGCAAAAAAAACGGAATCTGGTGCATCTGCGCCATTTCATAGACCGGCTCAAGGCCCACGAACCTTTTACCAGCCCTGCACAACTGGTTCACTGGTACCAACAGGAGGCGACAGCGGAAGCCGCCTTGCTGGAATGATCCAACCAGCCATCAGACTTGCAGCCAGAAGGTAACCGGGCCGTCATTGACCAGAGAAACCTTCATGTCGGCACCGTAGCAACCGCTGGCCACCGGATGGTGCTGTTGACCAGCCTGTTGTAGCAGATACTCGAACAGTTCACGCCCCAGTTCCGGAGAAGCTCCATGGCTGAAACCCGGTCGATTGCCCTTGCGGGTGTCAGCTACCAGCGTGAACTGGGAAACCAGTAACAGCCCGCCTTCGACCTGTTGCAGATTCCGGTTCATGCGTCCGTTATCGTCCGGAAAAATACGGTAATTCAACATGCGCTGCAGCAAACGATCGGCCCGGGCACGATCATCGGTCCGTTCTATGCCAACCAGGGCAAGAATCCCGTGATTGATGGCACCGACCACTTCCCCATCCACCTGCACTGAAGCGTGAGAGACCCGTTGAATCAATCCAATCATGAGCACACCATGTAGGAATTTCCCTACATGTTAAATCAGAAAAACCTGCAAGCCCAGCGGGCAACATGCCCTGTTGCCATGGGACCGGAATCCGGATGATGGGTATCACGGATGAGGGACGACGGACAGGAAGGTCAGGGAACAGGATGTATGGACCTGAACGGATTCACCCCGAAGGAGCCTTGTACAGGATTCAAGGTTAGCTGACATTGGGATGCTTAGGGATGTGGGGGCAGGAATGCTCCAGATCAGCCGGCGCAGGATGCGCCGGTTTTTTTTTGCCCGCACAAAAGATCACACACTCGCATTTGCCATCCTGGCACACTATGATCACGGCTTTATCACCGGCCATCATTTCATGACCCGCTTGCTGCAATTCTTTTTTACCCTGTTGTCACGCCTGCCCTTGCCCTGGGTTCATGCCCTGGGAACCGGTTTGGGTGGGCTGGTCTGGTGGTTGGCGCCAGGACTGCGTCGCGTTGTACGAACCAATCTGCAACTGGCCTGGCCGGAAATGGCAGGCCCGGCCCGGGAAAAGCTGGCACGGCAAGTCTTGCGTGAGACGGGCAAGAGCGTGCTGGAGCTGGGCCACTTGTGGATGCTGCCACCCGAGCAGGCCATCAAACTGGTCAGGAAAGTCCATGGACAGGAATGGGTGGATGCGGCTCGCGCCCAGGGCAAGGGGGTGTTGCTGGCCATTCCACACCTGGGTGCCTGGGAGATGATGGCCGTGTATTTTGGTCTGGCCGGGCCGGCAGCCACCCTGTATCGTCCACCCCGGCAAAAGGCCTTGCATCCGCTGATCATACAGGGCCGTGCCCGCGCGGGTGCGGAATTGATACCGGCGGATCGCAAGGCGGTACGCGCCATCATGCGCGCCTTGCAGCAGGGCAAGGTCGTGGGTGTATTGCCGGATCAGCAGCCCAAGCAGGGAGAAGGGGTATTCGCGCCTTTCTTTTCCCGGGAAGCCTGGACCATGACCCTGCTGCCCCGACTGGCGGCAAAACTGGAAGTGCCGGTGGTTTTTGGCGCGGTGGTGCGCTTGCCGCGTGGACAGGGTTATGCCCTGCATTTTCGTCCCCCGGAACCGGAACTGACCCATGCGGATCCGCAAGCCGCGGCTGCGGCCCTGAATGCCAATGTAGCCGGCTTTGCCAGCCGGTGGCCAGCCCAGTACCAGTGGACCTACAAGCGTTGGAGTATGCAGCCGGAGGGTGTACCCTCTCCCTATCAAACACTGTGATCGGCACACATGGCAGAGGCGGCATCCCTTGCAGCACCCTTCCTGCCGCTGCAAACCGGGTTCTACCACCAGCGGCTGGAAACGGGCCAGCAGACCCAGGCCTTTCTACAGGCGGAGATTCTGGCTGTGGATCAGCCGCTCAGTGCCCGGCCGCTACAGCCCTTTTCTTCCCTGGAACCGATACAGAAAAACCTGGTGTATAACCGTCAGGGCCAGCTGGAAAGCCTGCCGAAGCGCCGTTATTCCTGGTATGCATAAAAGGGGCCGGGATCCTCCGGCCCCAAGTTTAATGAGGATGTTTGTGGGATTCAGCGACCGCAGCCGTTGGGGTTCTGACAATCGTCACCGCCGCCGTCACCATTATCACCACCACCATCGCCATTGTCTCCGTTACCATCGCCATTACCACCATCGCCATTACCTCCACTGTTGTCCCCGTTATCTCCATTACCGTCGTTGGCACCATCTTCCAGGTTACCTTCCGACTGATTGTTCATGGTGGCTGAAAGAATGACTTCTCCGTTGGCATCCATGATTTCAACTAGTTTGTTCAATGGGTTGAAGTCCAACAAATCCTTGCCGGATTGTTCTGGATAGCGGAAGCGAAGCTTGCCTTGTTCGGTTTGCTGGAAAACTTCCAGGCTGCCACGCGCTGTTCCATCGACGCGTACCATATAGATTCCCGCCGGCATGTGTTCGGCTTCTACTTCGAATTCGACAAAATTGCTCGCCTGATCCAGCCTGGCGTCGCCATGGGCATCGGCATATTGGCTTTGCTGGCTTACCCGATTCAGTTCTGTCTCATAGCGGGCGTTGCCGAAAGGTGGTGGGTCTCCTACCACGGTATCCGGCGTGTTGTCCTGATCGGGCAGCTGACTGCTGAGCCAGATCTGCTGATTGCCATCAACGATTTCCAGTATCTTGCCACGCGGGTCGAAGGTCAGGGTGAGCTTCCCAGCAGTGGCCGGACTGGCGAAGTTCAACTCCCCACGGGTACTACCATCATTCTGGGTTTGAACTTGCAGGGTGCCCTGTGCCTGGCCATCCACCATAAACTGGTAATTACCGACAGGCAGATCATAGGCGGATACATCCAGAAGAGAATGATCCAGATACAACTCCAGGTTGGCGGCACCGGCACCCATGCCTTGCACAGGGTTGAGTGATTGCACGATTTCCACTGGAGGGGACTGGTCCGGAATGTCATCCACCAGCGAACCGGTACAGACGGTGGCATAGACATTGGTGATCCGTTTCAGATCGATGATGCCGGTACCGAACTGCTCTTTTTTACTGTTATAACTGGCTTGGCCATTGTTGCAGTCGCTGAATTTCAATTCCAGCGTACCCCATTCGGTTTTGGTTACATTGCTGCCGGGTTGGGCAAACTGACCACCAGAAACCTCATAAAGGGTGATCATGGCCTGATCATTTTCCACCGGTCCGGAGCCAAAATACCAGGTGGGGCGGCCGTTTTCATCAAAGGTGTACCAGTAGGCTACGGCCATTTTGTCCTTGTCGGTTTCACCCGGGACGATTTCTATGGCAAAGCCCTGTCCATCCTGATCCGGCTGGTACCAGGAACCGGTGTGTTTGCTGGTAAGCAGGTCGGCTTGAACCCATCCCGAGAGGGTCAGCAGGCCGGCAGCCAGCCAGGGTTGAAATAGGGGGAATCGGCTCATGATGAACCTCCTTCTGAAACGGAATCATTGGAATAGTGAAAATAATACAAACCTATACCAGCTGTAGCGCTGTTCGAATGTGCTTGTTTTGGCAATTTGCACAGCTGGTGGTCGACCTGGTCGGCAAAATCCTGTCCCGCTGCACGCAATAGCGCTTCTACCTGCTGCAACTGCTCAGGCGACAGATCTCGACGCAACACAATGCGCTGAAAACGTGGCTGCTTTTGCCCAGGCTCCAGGTTATGAGCCAAGGTCTCCATCAGTGTCTGCACCGAGAATCCAAGGATGTGCATTTTCTCTGCAAGGCCTTCTTCATTGATGGGCACATAGAAGCGTTTGACCAGCTCATAACGCTTGGCTGCTACTTCACGCACACAACCCACACGGATTAGCTCGTCCAGTACCGGGCGGGCGGGAGTACCACCACTGTATCGGTAAACCAAAGATTCGATACTGGGCATGTCATCGCTTGCTGAAAAGGGCAAAATCAGGGGTTTGCCATCCGTATCCTGGAATACAGGGTCTTCTGCCCAACCGGTCAATACCCGGGTTGCTCGGTTGTATTTTTCTTCTCGAGAGACTTCTGCAGGTGAGGGTGTTTTCAGGACGCGGTCTACTTCCACACGGGTAATGCCGGTAATGACCGCAACACGGGATTTACTGTTCTTCTTCCCGTCCACACCAAATTCGCGATAGGCCACATCCACAAAGCACCACTTCAGCAAATCGCTACAGGCCCGAAAGGACAAACCGTGGCGCAGCGCGAACCGGGCCAGGGGCCGGAACAGCATTACCAAGGCTTGTATCAGTGCGTTGCGTATCTGGTCGCTCATGGGAATGATCAATTGTAAAGTAATTTACATTGTAGCAAAAAATAGTTGGAACAGGAAAAAAACGGGTCACCCACAGGGTGACCCGGTTGCAAGAAGCAGAATTTAGCCGCCGCAATTCATGCTGGTACAGTCGGAATCTCCGTTACCGTTATCGTCTCCATTACCGTCCTGATCATTGTCGGAATCGCCATTGGTGTCGCCATCCTGGTCGTTGTCGCCTCCGTTGCTGTCACCGCTGTGATCGGAATCGCCGTTACCGTCCTGATCATTGTCGGAATCGCCATTGGTATCGCCATCCTGGTCGTTGTCGCCTCCATTGCTGTCACCGCTGTGATCGGAACCGCCGTTACCGACCTGATCATTGTCGGAATCGCCATTGGTGTCGCCGTCCTGATCGTTATCGCCACCGTTGCTGTCACCGCTGTGATCGGAACCGCCGTTACCGACCTGATCATTGTCGGAATCGCCATTGGTGTCGCCGTCCTGATCGTTATCGCCACCGTTGCTGTCACCGTTGTGTTCCGGGTTACTACCATCCGAGTTATCCGTGCTGCCGGCAGTTGTCAGATCACCAGTGAAAATGGTACCGGCAGCATCCATGATCTCGATTGTGGCACCCTGGGGATCAAAATCCAGCAATTCGTAGCCAGCAACAGCTGGATAGTGGAAGCGAATCTTGCCTTCGCTGACCGAACCGAGATCCACCACTTCAATGGCACCGCGCAGCTCACCGCCTACATAGAGTTCATAGGCACCTGCGGGAGCGTTCTCCAATTTCACATCGAACTCTACACGATCGGATTTTTGTTCCAGCTGAGCCTTGGCATAGGCATCCGCAAAAGCCGGGTCGGTACTGGTGCGTTGCAGACGAACTTCCGCTTCGCTATTGCCGAAAGCAGGTGGATTGCCGGTTGTGGGTTCAGTAGAAGGGTCAGCTGTTTCGGCTACGGTAGTGGACAGCAATGTCTGACCCGCCTGTGCAATGTCTATTGTTTTGCCGCGAGGATCGAAATCAAGCAATGGCTTGTTGGGACTGGCCGGACTGACAAATTCCAGCTCACCACGGGTGGTGTTTTCTTCCTGTATAACCTGAAGTTGACCATGTACTTCACCATCTACAAGAAGATCATAGCTACCTTCCGGAAGGTCATAGACCTTGACATTAAAGCTGGAGAGACTGGGCCCCACTTCCAGTTCGGTCATACCGCGACCCTGACCGGCGGCAGCATACAGTTCCTGCATGATATGTTCGGGTGCAGTTTGATCATCACTGACATCATCTACCAGTGTTCCAGTACATACATCACCAAGCACGGTAGTAATGCGTTCAATGGTGAAGCTACCACTGGCCTGGGCAGACTGATAGCTGACATCCCCATGATCACAGGAAGAGAAGTCCAGTTGCATGCTGCCCCATTCCTGTTTGTCAGCCTGGCCAGCTTGTCCCATGGTGCCACCCTGGGCGGAATACAGGGTGACATCGGCCTTGTTGCCCTGGATGGGGCCGGCACCAAAGAACCAGGTGGGGTTGCCGTTGGCATCAAAGGTGTACCAGTACACCACGGCCTGCTTTTCATTGGCAGTGGCACCGGGAACCACCTCGATGGCAAAGCCCTGGCCATCTTGATTGGGGTTGAACCAGGAACCGGTGTGCTTGCTGGTCAGACTGATGGCACTGGCGGTACCTGCAGCCAGCAACAGGCCGCCCAAGGCAGCCTTGCGGAAGTGTTGGTGAATGCTTGTAGAAAGTTTCATGGTGTATCTCCTGTAAAAAATTTAACACTTAATGGGAGTCGTAGATGAACACCGCGCCGTGTTCATGGGTCCAGAATACTGTAATATTTTTTACAGTCAATAGTGTTGAATGAAAACTGCGTACTGGTTCACACAGATTCCAGTTACAAAAAAAACGGCCCAAAGGCCGTTGAGTTACTTACCGGGTCTACAGAGGGATTTCAGGCCTGGATCAGTTCTGCCCGCATGGCATCGATGGTGGCCTTGTAGTCTTCGGTATTGAAGATGGCTGAGCCGGCCACGAAGGTATCGGCACCTGCCTCCGCGATTTCCCGGATGTTGTTGACTTTCACGCCTCCATCGATTTCCAGGCGAATATCTCGGCCAGACGCCAGAATCCGTTCACGGGCTTCGCGCAGCTTGTCCAGGGCGGATGGTATGAAGGACTGGCCACCAAAACCCGGGTTAACGGACATGATGAGGATCATGTCGATCTTGTCCATCACATAGTCCAGATAGGACAGTGATGTGGCCGGGTTGAAAACGAGGCCGGCCTTGCAACCGTGGTCATGGATCAGTTGCAGGCTGCGGTCGATATGCTCGGAAGCTTCCGGATGGAAGGTGATGGTGGTGGCACCTGCCTTGGCAAAATCGGGAATGATGCGATCCACCGGCTTGACCATGAGGTGCACATCAATGGGCGCGGTGATGCCGTAGTCGCGCAAGGCCTGACAGACACCGGGACCGATGGTGAGATTGGGTACATAATGATTGTCCATGACATCGAAATGTACCCAATCGGCGCCTGCGCTCAGGACCTGTTCAACCTCTTCACCCAGGCGGGCGAAATCGGCGGAAAGTATGGAAGGGGCGATAACAAACTGGGACATGATGAGACTCCTGATCGGTATGACAGGAAGGTTAGACCCAGAGCGCAGCGGAATCCACCTGCCGAAAGGGTTACAAGGCGAGCATGTGTTTCAACTGTTCCAGCCGATGAAATTGCTGTGCTTGACCCTGATGATCCGGATGGGCGTTGGAGCGTGCCTTTCGCAGCGCCTTTCGCAGGCGGGTTTCATCCGCCAATAGATCCAGCCCGAGTTGATCACAGGCGGTTGCGTAAGACTGATAGTGGATCTGGAAACGGCGGTACCAGTGCAAAAGCCGTTCCGGGTGAAAGGATTGTGCCCTGCACAGTTGAATAAAATGGCGATGAACGGTGGGCTGGAGTAGCTGGTCGGGGTGAGCCAGATGAATCAGCAGGGCCAGCAGGCCATCGAAACGTGAAAAGACAAAATTTACCCTGTGAGGATGGTGAACCAGGTCAATCAAGTACAAGCGGAGTTGACGGTTGGCTCCCAGCAGATCCAGCAGGGTGTTGAAGCGATGAAACTGTTGCGGATGAATCAGGCCCTGTTGCTGAATCTGGCCCAGATTGCTGCAAAGCCATTGCAGTGCCGCCTGTTGCTCGTCTTGTGGCAGGGAAAAGAGGGCGCGAAGATGAAAAAAAGGGCTGCCAGGCAAGATGCTGACAGCCCTCCTGAACCACTGCATCTGCAGTGTGCTGGATTATTTCAGGCTTTCAAAGTAGGCAGCCAGATTCTCCATGTCCGCATCGCTCAGTGGAGCAGCCATGCCACTCATGATCGGGTCCTTGCGAGTACCGGACTTGAATGCCTTGAGTTGCTTGACAATGTACTGCGCCTTCTGGCCAGCCAGATTGGGGTACATGGGAGCGGCGCTGATACCGTTGGCACCGTGACAACCGGAGCAAGTGGCGGCCTTGGCCTTGCCGGCAGCCACATCAGCAGCCTGAGCACCAAAAGCAAAGAAGGAAACAGCAACAACAGAAAGGAACTTACGCATGACAATTCTCCATGACTAGGATGAAAATTGCGGACATTCTAATACAAAAAATGACAATCACCTATAATGCTAATGGAAGAGAATGAGGATAAACCCATGACCGTTGACTATCAGCCGCAAGCCATGCCCTGGAAACTGCTGCATCAGGGCAAGGTGAGAGATGTCTACCAGCGCAGTGAAAAGGAACTGGTCATGGTGGCAACGGACCGATTATCGGCCTTTGATGTGATTCTGCCCGACCCCATCCCGCACAAGGGGCGCATTCTGACCCGGATCTCCAACCAGTGGTTCAAGCGTACGGAAAACCTCATCCAGAATCACCTGGTGGATGCAGATCCGCTGGAAGATGTGGAAGATGATGCAGTACGCGCCTGGCTGGAGATGCGTACCGTACTGTGCAAGAAACTCGAACCGCTTCCGGTGGAAGCCATTGTACGCGGGTACATCATCGGATCAGGCTGGAAAGACTACCAGGCGACCGGCCAGATCAGCGGCATTGCCCTGCCCGCCGGGCTGAAATTGGCAGAGGAACTTCCCGAACCCATCTTTACACCATCCACCAAGGCGGCAGTCGGTGATCATGACGAGAACATCGATTTCGATACCATGGTGGGCAAAATCGGCAAGGATCTGGCGGAGGAGGTGCGGCGCATCAGTCTGAAAATCTATCGCTATGCCCGTGAATATGCCCGTGAGCGGGGCATCATCATCGCCGATACCAAATTTGAATTTGGCTTGGACGAACATGGCGAGCTAGTACTCATGGATGAGATCCTGACACCGGATTCCTCCCGTTTCTGGCCAGCGGATCAGTGGCACCCCGGCCACAATCCGCCCAGTTTCGACAAGCAGTTTGTTCGCGACTATCTGGAAACGCTGGATTGGGACAAGCAGCCGCCGGGGCCAAAATTGCCAGAAGACATCATCCGCAAGACGGCCGCGCTGTACCAGCGTGCAGAGGAATTACTGTTCGGGCAATGAGCCCGGCCAGAATGGGTGATACAAAGCCTGTGGTTTGCTACGGTCAGGGACGGGTTTCCCCATGGCCGAGAACCACGAATTTTTCCGTGGTCAGCGCTTCCACACCCATGGGCCCGTAACTGTGCAGCTTGGAAGTGGAAATGCCGATTTCTGCCCCAAGGCCCAGTTCGCCACCATCGGAAAATCGGGACGAAGCATTGACAATCACCACCGAGGCATCCACATCACGCAGAAAATGTTGTGCGGTATCCAGTGATTCGGTCACGATCACTTCGGTATGCTGGGAGCCGTAACGGCTGATATGCTCCACGGCTTCGTCATAATCCTTGACCACACGCACAGCCAGGATCAAAGACAGGTATTCCGCTTCCCAATCGGATTCGCTGGCGGGGAGAATACCCTCACACAGGGATTGGCTTATTTCACAACCGCGTATTTCCACGCCTTGCTTTTGCAAAGCCGAACAGATGGCTGGCAGATGCTGACGGGCCACCGACTCATGCACCAGCAGGGTTTCCAGGGCATTGCAGACGCCGGGCCGTTGCACCTTGCCATTGATCACCAGGGGCAGAAGCTTGTCGATATCCGCATCGGCATGGGCATAAAGATGACAGACACCCTTGTAATGCTTGATCACCGGAATACGGCTGTTGGCTACCACATGACGAATCAGACCCTCGCCGCCTCGGGGAATGATGACATCGATATACGCCTCCAGTTGCAACATCTCGTTGACCAGTTCCCGGTCGGTCGTCGGCAGCGTGGTGACACAGGCGGCACTGAGATCATGCGCTTGCAGTACATCCTGAACAATACCGGCCAATGCCTGATTACTGTGAAAGGCCTCGGAACCGCCTCGAAGGATCACGGCATTGCCAGCCTTGAGGCAAAGGGCCGCGGCATCCACCGTAACATTGGGACGAGACTCGTAAATGATGCCGATCACGCCCAGCGGCACACGCATGCGACCCACCTGAATACCGGAAGGCATGGTTTCCAGTTGACGAATGCGTCCAACGGGATCGGATTGCGCGGCAATGGCGCGCACGGCATTGGCGATGCCCCGGATGCGTTCGGGGTTGAGCAGCAGGCGATCGAGCATGGCCTGAGACAAACCATTGCTGCGTCCCGTATCCAGATCCATTTCATTGCCTTCGAGGATATCGTCCGTATTGGCTTCCAGTGCATCGGCAATGGCAAGCAATACGGCATTCTTGCGGCCACTGTCGAGGCGGGCCAGCTGTCGCGCTGCCTGCCGGCAGGCAGCAGCCATGGGTATCAGGGGAGCTTGCATGAAAAGGGCCTCATGTTAGAACCAGATCATCCCGGTGAATGGCTTCATCACTGTAAAGATAACCCAGGATATCGGCAATCTTGTCGGTATTCTGCCCGCGAATGCGCTGCAGTTCCGTGGCATCGTATTGGGAAATGCCAGTGCCCAGCAATAACCCGGACGGGGAAAGAATATCCACACGATCGCCGCGGCGAAAATCCCCGTTCACTTGCGTGATACCACAGGGAAGGAGGGAAGCACCCTTGCGCAGTGCAGACTCCGCTCCGGCATCCACCTGCAACTGGCCGGCGGAATGCTGGGTATGCAACAGCCAGTGCTTGCGAGCAGAGAGCGGTTGCCGGGAAGCATGAAAGCGGCTGCCCGGGCAAAAACCGGACTCCAGTGCCAGCAGGGCATCGGGGTTGCGACCGTTGACGATCAGGGTGTCGATACCGGCATCCATGGCTACCTGGGCGGCCTGGAGTTTGGTTTTCATCCCGCCGGTACCCACATGGGTGCTGGAATCACCGGCGGCGGCACGCAAGGCATCGTCGATAACTTGAATGTCGGTAAGAAGCCGGGCACCGGCCTGTTGTGGATGCCGGTCATAAAGCCCGTCCACATCACTGAGGATGACCAGGAGGTCGGCATCCGACAATACCGCCACATGAGCAGCCAGATTGTCGTTGTCTCCGAGCTTGAGTTCATCCACGGCTACCGTATCGTTTTCGTTGACGATGGGCAGCGTTTCCCAGGACAGCAATTGCTCCAGGGTGGCGCGGGCATTGAGAAAGCGACGCCGACGCTGCAGATCCTGACGGGTGAGCAGGACCTGGGCGCAGGGCCGATCGAACAAGCGTTGCCAATGCGTCATCAACAAGGTTTG
>JALWTZ010000403.1 GCA_026993285.1 Lysobacterales bacterium
TCAATAATAAAAGTGTGGCTTGCTGAGCGCCTGGAGAAGATCGCTTCCAACAATTAGCTCAGCCTGCCATGAGTACAGTGCGCCACAAGGTGCTGTAATGTGTTCATGGCAGGTTGGCAAGGTGATAATCAGGGATCGGTATTTTCCACCGCTTCCCGCCGCGCCTTTTCCGTTTCTTCCAGTTTCAACAGCTGTTCGCGCACATCCGTGAGATCGATGCACAGGGTAGGGCGGTAGCGCTGGTTTGCGCTATCGATTTCAATGGCATACTCATCCACCAGCCGCTCGATCTGCTGGCTGGTCAGCATCTCCATGGGTTGCCAGGCATAGGGGTCGGTAAAAATACAATCCTTGACCAGTTGCATGTTGGTGATTTCCAGCCCGCCGATGGGGTAGAGCAGGGCATAACCCGAGTTTTGCGTCACATATACCGGCAGCGCACAGGAAGGGCGCATGCCCCTGATCTTGCCCTTGTCGTCCACCTGCAAAAATACCAGCAGGCGGGCACCCTCGTTGGCAAACTCCGGGTAGTAGCACTGGTCGTAGCCGAAACCCTTGGCATGTACCTCGATAAAGGGCTTGTCTTTCAGTGCCTTGGGCATGCGGTAGGAAATAAGTACTTCCAGGCGGGCAAACCCCTCCACCGGCATGCCGCGCACCTTGCGGTACTCGGTATCGATGACCTGTACCACTGCAATCAGGTCAGCTTGTTTACTCCAGTGGCTGAGATCTTCCACCTTGTCCGGTTGTACGGGCGGGAGCAGTTGCAGGGGGGCTGCCTGCAGCAGGCTGGAGAGCAGCAGGCATCCGGCTATCCATAGGGGGTGTTTCATCTTATACCTCTTTCCTTGGGAACTGGATTTCATTATTACGCCAGGGCGCCACTTTCGGCAAGAGCAAAAGGCCCGGTATCGCCAAAATCGTACACAACCAGAAGAAATGGGTGTAGCCGATTTCTTCCACGATAAAACCGGTGGTGGCATTGGCGAAGGTGCGCGGCAGGGCCGCCAGCGAGGTAAACAGGGCAAACTGGGTGGCGGTAAACAGGCGGCTGGTCTGCCCGGCCAGAAAAGCCGTGAGCGCAACGGTGCCCAGGCCCACGCCAAGATATTCGAAAGACACCACGGCAAACAGCAGCCAGGGGTCCGGCCCTGCCATGCTGAGCAGGGCGAAGCCGGGAATGCTGGCCATCTGTACCAGGCCGAACAGCCACAGGGCCCGGGCAATGCTGAGGCGCAGCATCAGCGCGCCGCCGATCAGGGTACCGGCGGTGCTGGCCCACAGGGCGGCCAGCTTGGCGGTGGCGCCGATTTCGGTCAGGGAAAAGCCCAGGTCGATGTAGAAGGGGGTGGAAAGCGCCGTGGCCATGGAATCCCCCAGCTTGTACAGCACCATGAAAGCCAGTATCCACAGGGCCTGCCGCCAGCCGCCATCCCGCTGCACGAATTCGCGGAAGGGCGCCACCACCGCTTCACGCAGGCTTTTCGGGCGCTGGTCGTCGTCCACCATTTCCGGCATCCACAGGGTGGTGAACAGGCCCACGAGCATGAAGGCAGCCACCACCCAGAATACCGAAGACCAGGGCAGGTGGTCGGCCAGAATCAGCCCCAGCGAGCCGGGCACCAGCGAGGAAAGGCGGTAGGCATTGGTATACAGGGCCGTGCCCAGGCCCAGTTCCTCGTCCGGCAGCAGCTCACGCCGGTAGGCGTCGATGACAATATCCTGGGTGGCGCTGAAAAAGGCCACCAGCGTCACCAGCACCACGATGGCCCCCAGTGATTGCTGCGGGCTGAACTGCCCGGTCAGGCCAATGCCGGCGAACAGGGCCAGTTGGGCCAGCAGGAGCCAGCTGCGCCGCCGCCCCATGGGCAGGGGGATGAAGCGGTCCAGCATGGGCGACCAGAGAAACTTCCAGGTATAGGGTATGCCCACCAGGGCAAACAGGCCGATGGTGGCCAGATCCACCTGGTTGCTGCGCAGCCAGGCCGGCACCATCTGGAACAGCAGATACAGCGGCAGGCCGGAGCTGAAGCCGTGCAGCAGGCACAGCAGCATGCGCCGGTTCAGCCATTGTTCCTGCCAGCGGCCCATGTCAGCCGCTGGCTTCCAGCAGCCGGGCCAGGGTGAGAAAATCCTCCAGCCCCAGTTGTTCCGGGCGCAGGCCGGGGTCGATGCCCGCCGCCTGCATGGCTTCGGCGTCGATCAGCTGCCGCAGGTTGTTGCGCAGGGTCTTGCGCCGCTGATTGAAGGTGGCGGCAGCCACGCGTTCCACCCGCTGCAGCAAGGGCCCTTCGGCCAGGGGCCGTGCCCGGGGCCGCAGGGCCACGATGGCCGAATCCACCTTCGGGGGCGGGTAGAAGGCTTCCGGCGGTACCGCAAAGAGAAATTCCGCTTCGCACTGCAGTTGCACCATCACCGAAAGCCGCCCCCAGGCCTTGCTGCCCGGTTGGGCGGTCAGCCGGTCCACCACCTCTTTCTGCAGCATGAAATGCATGTCGGCAATGCAGTGGATCTGTTGCAGCAGGTGAAAGATCAGTGGGGTGGAAATGTTGTAGGGCAGGTTGCCGATCACATGCCAGGGGGCGGTATCCACGCGCAGGGCGCAGCAATCGGTTTTCAAGGCATCGGCCTGCACGATGCGCAGCTGGCCGTAGCGTTCCGCCTTCAGTTTCAGGGGTGTGATCAGGTCGCGATCCAGCTCGATGGCCGTCAGCGCCCCGGTGCGTTGCAGCAGCGGCAGGGTAAGCGCGCCCTGTCCGGGGCCGATTTCCAGCCAGTGCTGGCCGGGGCGGGGGTCGGCCCACTGCAGGATCTGTTCCACCACTCGGGTATCCCGGAGAAAATTCTGCCCGAAGCGTTTGCGTGGCTGGTGCTTTTTCATGCCGTACCCGCCATGCGCGCGGCCTGTTGCAGCGCCAGCAGAAAGCTGTCCGTGCGGGCCAG
>JALWTZ010000404.1 GCA_026993285.1 Lysobacterales bacterium
TGAGCAGGCTTTGCACACTGGTTGTCGAACACAGGTAATCCAGACAACGCAAGAAATAGACGAAAAAGTTGCTGGAATCCCCCACATCCCGGTTGTTGTAGACGATGGCCGGCAGACCATTTCCCAGCAGATTGATACTTGCCCACTGCCCCACATCTTCTTCTTGTACATCCGGCACATCCAGACCATCCAGGGTCAACAGGGCTGGTGTGGCGCAGTTGGCCGCACTGCAACGTGCCATTTTGAGATTTCCGCCAGTGGCATCGTAGTAGGCCACATATACCGTATCGTAAATACCGCGAACAATAGAGCTGTATTGCCCCACATTCCCGGTACTGTCGGCCAGCCAGATTTGTGGGCTGCTGCAGGGTTCATCGTTGCAGGACAGGATTTTCAGATCACCATTGTCCACATCATAGTAGCTGATCAAGGCATAACCCTGTGGATTGGTCGTGATAGAGGTCCATTGCCCCACATTGCCGCTCTCATCCAGTACCGAGGTGACATGATTGCTGCAGCGGACATCCTGACAACGCGTCAGCAGTAATCCGCCACCCGTGCGATAATGGGAGATCAGGGGAAACCCGTTTTTACCCAGTGTTATAGAACTGTAGGTACCTGCGGAAACACCATTGCCACTGTCAATCACCGTGGACGTTCCGCTAGTGCAAGCCAAATCGTTGCAATGATGCACCTTCAAGGCCCCCAAATTGGCATCCTGGTAGCTAATCACGGTCAGACCATCGCTCCCGACGATCGCCGAATGGGGTGTGGTGGCGGCACCATTGTTATCAATGGTGGTTTTTTGATCCGATGGCCAGGGCAATGCGCCGACACGAAGGGTATTGCCTTCCAGCAACAGACCTTCACCGACTGAAAAGGCCGCGACATCATCCGTTTCACAAACGACGGAGCCATCCATGGCAATAGAGCGAATGGAGGAACCGGCGGCACAACCGTTGCTGACACGACGCTGGATGATACTGCTGTCCACTGACAGACTCACTTCTCCAGCATCTCCGCCACCGCTTAAGCCAAAACCGGCAATGACCCCGGTAATATCTCCACCTGCATCATCATCCACTTCACAGGTCACGCTGCCATCCGGTGCAATGCTGCGTATGGCCGACCCGGCCGCACAACTGCCATTGACCCGCAGTTGAATACTTGAACTGTCCACATCCTCCGCACGCAGGCTGCCATCGACCACATGCGCGCCCGTAACACTGTTTGCCGCCAGGGACAGTGCCACCTGAGCCTCGGGCGCCGGCTGTATGGCTTGGGTCGGCAACAGTTGTGTATAGCCACCCTGAGTTCCTCCGGGACGAACACTGATTTCCAGCCAATAGGCATTACCATCGAATACAAAGGGTTGAAAGTCCAGGGTAACGGTAAAAACGCCATCTTCCAGCGTGACATCCTGAAACTGGTTACTGCCCAGGATATGGGTGGAAAAGTCATTGGGATCCGCCGCATCCAGCAGGCGAAAGAGTAAATCCACATTGCCATTGATTGGCCCGTTGCTATCTGCAAGATGTCCCTGATAGGTAAAGGGCGTGGACTGGGCCACCGTAACCAGAAGGAAAAAACTAAACAGAATCGAGGCTGTTTTACGCATGGCCACCCCTCACGGCATTCATCGTGAGAAGTATATGTCATATTTTATCGAGATACAGCTCAGCGTGTTTGCTGGCAAACAGGCGGCCACCGTTTCAACGGCAACCGCCCTGTGCATGTCCATTTCAACCGGCCGCTTTCAAACCTCTTCCAGCGCGGAAATGGCTTGTAACAAATCCCCCGCATCCCAGGGTTTTTGCAAGGTTTGCAGGGGCAGGTCCCGCGGGTATTGGCTTTGCAGGTGGCGGCTGTCGTAGCCGGTGGTGAGCAGTACGCGCACGCGCTGGCGCAGCTCCAGCGGCAGGCTTTCCAGCAGCTGGTCGCCCTGCATGTCCGGCAGGCTGTGGTCGAGCAGCAACAGGTCGGGTTGCAGGCCTTCGCTGATCATCCCCAGGGCTTCGCGCCCGGAGCCGGCGGCGGTGACCGGGTAGCCGCTTTTTTTCAGCACCATGACCGCCAGCTTGCTGACGGTCAGGTTGTCGTCCACCACCAGTACATGCGGCTTGCTCATGTCAGCCTCGCTGGATCTCCTCGATCAGCGCGTCGGCAAAACGGCTGGTGGGCACTTCGGTGGCCCCTTCCATCAGGCGGGCGAAGTCGTAGGTGACGATCTTGCGGCCAATGACCCGCTCGAAGGCCTCGTGCACACACTGAGCGGCTTCCACCCAGCCGATGTGTTCCAGCATCATCACGCCGCTGAACATCAGCGAGCTGGGGTTGACCTTGTCCTGGTTGGCATACTTGGGCGCGGTGCCGTGGGTGGCCTCGAAGACGGCAATCTCGTCATTCATGTTGGCGCCTGGGGCAATGCCCATGCCGCCCACTTCCGCCGCCACCGCGTCGGAGAGGTAATCGCCGTTGAGGTTGGTGGTGGCCAGCACATCGAATTCCGCCGGGCGCAGCAGCATGTGCTGGAAGGTGATGTCGGCAATGCGGTCCTTGATGACGATCTTGCCTTCCGGACGCTGGCCGCCGTGCTTCTCCCACAGCTCATCCTCGGTGAGGGTGACATCGCCGAATTCCTCGCGGGCCAGTTCATAGCCCCAGTTGCGGAAAGCGCCCTCGGTGAATTTCATGATATTGCCCTTGTGCACCAGGGTGACGCTGGCCCGCTGGTGGTCGATGGCGTACTGGATGGCCTTGCGGATCAGCCGCTTGGAGCCGAACTCGCTGACCGGCTTGATTCCCAGGCCGGCCCCTTCGAAGAACCGCGCGCCCATTTCCTCGCGCAGGAAACGAGCCAGTTTTTCGTTTTCCTCGCTGCCGGCGGCGTATTCGATGCCGGCATACACATCCTCGGTATTTTCGCGGAAGATCACCGCGTTGACATCTTCCGGGTGCTTCAGCGGCGAAGGCACGCCCTGGTAGTAGCGCACGGGGCGCACGCAGGCGTAGAGGTCCAGCGTTTGCCGCAGGGATACATTCAGCGAGCGGAAGCCGCCGCCCACCGGGGTGGTCAGCGGGCCCTTGATGGCCACGCCCAGGTCACGGATGGCCGCCAGGGTTTCTTCCGGGAAGTAGTCGCCGTCATACAGGCCGGCGGCCTTCTCGCCCATGTACAGTTCGCACCAGTGGACCTTGCGCTTGCCGCCATAGGCCTTTTCCACCGCCGCGTCCCAGATGCGCAGGCTGGCGCGGGTAATGTCCGGGCCGATGCCGTCCCCTTCGATGAAACCGAGTATGGGCTGGTCGGAAACCACCAGCTTGCCATTTTCCCGGTGGATTTTTTCGCCCCCTTCCGGGTAGCGGATGTGTTGATATTGCATGTCTAACCTCTAGTTTTTACGGGCCGCCTGCCGGGCCTGCTCACTGCGCTTGTCGGAGACGCGCGCCAGATAACTTTCCGCGGACCCGGTGACGTATTCACCGGTGAAACAGGATGTATCGTACTGATGGATGGCCGGGTTGCCTTCCCTGCAGGCGGCGATCAGGTCTTCCAGGTCCTGATAGATCAACTCGTCGGCACCGAGGAAGTCGCGTATTTCCTCGATGCTGCGCTGATGGGCGACAAATTCTTCGGGCGCGGGCATGTCGATGCCATAGATGTTGGGGTAGCGTACCGGTGGAGCCGCCGAGGCGAAATAGACCCGGTTGGCACCGGCTTCGCGGGCCATCTGGATGATCTGGCTGGAGGTGGTGCCACGCACGATGGAATCATCCACCAGCAGCACATTCTTGCCCTTGAATTCCAGTTCGATGGCATTGAGCTTGCGCCGTACCGAACGGCGGCGTTCCGCCTGGCCGGGCATGATGAAGGTGCGGCCAATGTAACGGTTCTTGATAAAGCCCTCGCGGAATTTCACCCCCAGTTCATGCGCCATGGACAGCGCCGAAGTGCGCGAGGTGTCGGGGATGGGAATGACCACGTCGATATCCAGATGCGAGAAATCCCGCTTGACCTTGGCCGCCAGCCGCTCGCCCATGCGCAGGCGGGCCTTGTAGACGGAGATGTCGTCCAGCAGGGAATCCGGGCGGGCGAAATAGACGTACTCGAAGATGCAGGGGTTATGCTGCGGGTCTTGCGCGCAGATTGCGCTGTGCAGGCTGCCGTCCAGGCCGATGAACACCGCCTCGCCGGGGGCCACGTCCCGCACCAGGGTGAAATCCAGCGCATCCAGCGCCACGCTTTCGGAGGCCAGCGCGTACTCCACGCCCTGGGCGCTTTCCCGTCGGCCCAGCACCAGTGGGCGAATGCCCCAGGGGTCGCGAAAACCCAGCACACCATAGCCGGGAATCAGCCCCACCGCCGCGTAGGCACCACGGCAACGGCGATTGACTCCGGAAACCGCGGCGAACACATCTTCCGGCTGCAATTGCGCGCCGGGGCGCTGGTCCAGTTCGGAGGCAAAGACATTGAGCAACACTTCGGAATCGGATTCGGTGTTGATATGGCGCCGTTCCTGTTCGAACAGCTCCTGCTTCAGCTCATCGGCATTGATCAGGTTGCCGTTATGACCAAAGGCAATGCCGAAAGGTGAGTTGACATAGAAGGGCTGGGCCTCTTCCGGGGAGTCACAACCGGCGGTGGGATAGCGCACATGGCCGATGCCGGCATTGCCCTGGAGAAAATGCCCGTCCACATCCGCGAACACATCCCGTACCAGACCGTTGCCCCGGTGCATGTTGATGCGCTGCCCGTCCAGGGTGGCGATGCCGGCCGCATCCTGCCCACGATGTTGCAACACAGTCAGGGCGTCATAAATACTGGAGGCCACCGGGCTTGACGCCACCAGGCCGATAATTCCGCACACTCAGGTTTTCTCCTCGACTTTTTCTTTCAGGTCCAGCAGCAGATCCCTGGCCTGATCCACCGGTGTCGGTGCTTCAAAACGGATATGACGACCAATGGATTCCGGCAGCCAGCCATGCACGGTATTCACCAGCGGCATCAGGTAGGGTACTACCGTGGACTGCCGCCACCAGGAATCCTGCGGCATGGGCGTCAGCCCGGCGATGAGGAAGAACAGCACCACCATGGCCAGACCGCGCACCAGCCCGAAAACCGCGCCCAGCAGGCGGTCGGTGGCTGAAAGGCCGGTGCTTTCCACCAGTTTGCCCAACAGATAGTTGGCAATGCCGCCTACAATCAATACCAGCACGAACAGGCCGATGAAAGCCATGCCGGCCCGCACCGAGGGCTCATCCACATAGCCGGTGAGATAACCGCGCAATTCACCGGAAAAGGCAAAGGCCACCCAGAAGGCCAAAGCCCAGACCAGCAGGGAAAAGGCCTCCTTGATGAAGCCGCGAAACAGGCTGACCAGGGTGGAAAGCAACAACACACCCACGATAGCCCAGTCAAATCCGGTCATTTTGCATGCTCCTGTTCATCACGGGCTTTTCACCAGCATGCCCTGGCTCAGCCCGGCCTTGCGCGCCAGCCGTTGCAGCACCTGCTTTGCCTGTGCCTGATCGGCATAAGGGCCCACCCGCACCCGGTAGCGGGTTTGCTGGGCGTTTTCCAGCGGTTCCACATAGGCGGGAAAATCCAGCTTGCGCAGGCGGGTGGTCAGTTTGTCGGCATTCTTGCGCGCCTTGAAGCTGCCCACCTGCACCGCCCAGCCCTGCAGGGCAGGGGCCACATCCGTTCGTGCCTGCAGGGCCGGCTCGGCCGCTCCCGCCTGAAACAACCGCGCTTCTTTCAGGCCCAGCTTCTGCAACAGCTTCTGCTGTTGTTGATTGGCAGTGGACTGATCCGCCCATGCACCACAACGAACACGATGCAATGTGCGGCTACCGGAAGTAAACACGCCTACCTGGCAGGGAAACCCGGCATTGACACCACGCCGGGCCAGCCGCTCAGCATTGTTCTTGCGGGAAAACACCCCCAGTTGCACCCACCAGCCCCTTGCGCTTGCCGGATCGACGGTAGTTGCTGGCTGCGCGGATGCCGGTGCTGGCGGCGTTGCCACGGCCTCCGGTTGCCGTGTGCCCTGTGGCTCGGCAATGGTCTGTGGTTCGGCCACGGGTGACGGATGGGTGACGGTGGATTCTTCTATCACCGATGCCGTCTCATGACTTGTACTGACGGGAGGCGTCCCGGTTTCTTGCGGTACTTGCGCTTCGGCCTGCGTGTCGGCCGGACTGCCAACAGGGGATTCATTCGCGGGTTCCGGGGTGGCCGCTGTGGTCGTGGTTGCTGTAGCCACTTCCGCCAGCGGTTCCTGTGGCAGCAGATCCAGGCTTGTGTTTCCGGCCGGTTCCGCAGGGGTGCGCTCACCCGTTTTTTCCGGTTCTTCCAGCAGCGGAATGGTCTCGCCCTCGCCTTCGAAAGCCGGGCGCTCGGGCAGGCCCAGGCGGACCGTACGCTCAACCGGCCGGGGTTCGCCATCCAGCAGCATGGGCAGGAAAATCACTGCCAACGCCACCAGCACCGCCGCGCCCACCAGTCGTTGCTTCAGTCGATCATCCACGCACAAACCCTCGCCAGATACGCCGCCTCATTCTACCCGCTTTTGTTTGTGGATGGGGGATCGACGACCGCCGCCACGGTAAAAAAGGAACCGCAAACCAGCACGGTATCATTCGTTCCGGCCACCGTGCGGGCATGGGCCAGTGCCGTTGCCGGTGAAGGGAAATATCCGTCTGCCTGAATACCCATGCGTGCTGCCAGTGCTTCAGCCGGCAGGCCGCGCGGCACCTCCAGCCCGGCCAGCCACCAGCGCCCCACATGCGGTTGCAGGGCAGCAGCCATGGCAGGCAGATCCTTGTCCTCCAGCGCTGCGAAGACCAGCTGCAGGGGCGCATGGGCCGCCAGCCAGGGTTGCAGTGCTTCCAGTGCCGCCGGGTTGTGCCCCACATCCAGCCAGACCCGGCTATCTTCCGGCCAGGGCTGCAGGCGGCCCGGCACGCGCACGGCAGCCAGCGCGGCAGGCAAGGCCTTCCGGCAAAGCCGGATGCCCCGCTGCCCTTCCAGGGCGTGCAGGGCGGCCAGTGCACCGGCCAGGTTCTCTTGCTGCCATGCACCGTGCATGGCCAGGGGTGGAAGTTCCAGGCCCCGGTCACCCTGCTGCCAGTACAGGCCGGCAGGAGTGGCCCGCAGCTGAAAATCCCGCCCCAGTTGCAGCAGGGGCGCACCCAGTTCGCTGGCTGCCTGCCGGATGCTGGCCGGTGGCCGTCGGTCGGAACAGATCAGCGGCCTCCCGCTTCGGGCAATGCCGGCCTTTTCCCTGCCGATGTTTTCCCGATCATGGCCCAGCCAGTCCTGGTGATCCAGGCCGATGCGGGTGATGACCGCCACATCGGCATCGATGATATTCACCGCGTCCAGCCGGCCGCCCAGGCCCACCTCCAGCACCACCACATCCACGGCCTGCTGCCGTGCCAGCCACAAGGCCGCCAGGGTGCCGTATTCAAAATAGCTGAGGGAAATCTCGCCACGAGCCTGCTCGATGGCTTCAAAGGCACGCACCAGCGCTGCATCCGTCACCGGCTGGCCAGCAATGCGCACGCGTTCGTTGTAGTACAGCAGGTGGGGCGATGTGTAAGCCAGCGTGCGCTGGCCGGATGCGCGCAAGCCGGCCTCGAGGAAGGCTACCGTGGAACCCTTGCCATTGGTGCCGGCCACGGTGACGGTGGGCTGGCACCAAGGGAACAGTCCCAGCCTTTCGGCCACGCTGCGGACCCGTTGCAGACCCAGATCGATTTCCCGGGGGTGCAGCTGTACCTGCCAGTCCAGCCAGTCCCGCAGGCTGGCACCCGCCGCGGGGGCTTCAGTCCTGCCCGGCTTCACCGCTTTCCCGGGGTGCCTCCATGGTTGCTTCCGTCTGCGCCGGGCCGGGCTGCCAGTGACGATGGTGCAGCAGGCTGAGCAGGTTGTGAATACGGTCACGCATCTCCCGGCGATCCACGATCTGGTCCAGCGCGCCGTGTTCCAGCAGAAACTCGGAACGCTGAAAGCCTTCAGGCAGGGTTTCGCGCACGGTCTGCTCGATCACCCGCGGGCCGGCAAAGCCGATCAGCGCCTTCGGCTCGGCCAGGTTGATGTCACCCAGCATGGCCAGGCTGGCGGAAACCCCGCCCATGGTGGGGTCGGTCATCACCGAGATGAACGGCAAGCCGGCCTTGCGCATGCGGCCCAGGGCCGCGCTGGTCTTGGCCATTTGCATCAGGGAGAACAGGCTTTCCTGCATGCGCGCGCCACCGGAGGTGCTGAAGCAGACCAGCGGCAGTTGCTGTTCCAGACAGCGCTCCACGCCGGCAACGAAACGGGCACCCACCACCGCTCCCATGGACCCCCCCATGAAGCGGAACTCGAAGGCGGCAGCCACCAGAGGCATTTGCTTGAGGCTGCCCTGCATGACCACCAGGGCATCTTTTTCTCCCGTGGCCTTCTGCGCCTGGCTGAGGCGATCCTTGTATTTTTTGGAATCCCGGAACTTCAGCGGATCGGCAGGGGCGATATCCGCAGCGATTTCCTCCCGCTCCCCTTCATCAAGGAAGGCGTTCAACCGGGTGCGGGCGGAGATGCGCATGTGATGGCCACACTTGGGGCAGACATGCAGGCCGCGCTCCAGTTCCGGCCGGTAGAGTACCTGCTGGCAGGCGGGGCACTTGTCCCACAGGCCTTCCGGTACATTGTGTTTGTTTCCGCCTTCCGTTCGAATGCGCGAAGGCATCAGCCGCTGGAACCAGTTGGTCATCCCACACCTGCATCAGAGATTGAAGGAGCCGCATTATACGCAATGGCGCCGCGGGCTTCGAGTACGGCGATCCCCTTGCGCTTTTCCACAATCGCTCCTGCAAACGAAAAATCAGTCACTTACAACAAGCAAAAAGCATCCTGTGATAAATTTTTCTTGTAACTCGTTGTTTGTAAATCGTTTTATTGAAGTGGTTATTTTTTGACCAGAACAACCCCAGGCCAGAAACCACAACCCCTCCCGCCCCATGTTCAGGGCCTGTCCACATACTTATCCACAGGCGCTGGGGAAAACTGTCTGCAATAAAGCGCGGGCAAGGGCTGCAGCAACGCTTCTCCTTTGGGATAGGTGGCAAGACCCCTTGCGAGGCATAGAATGACCGCTTTTCCATCACCAACTGCAGGAACCAACATGAGCACCATCACATCCAGCCGCCTGAGCCGGATCAAGCCTTCCGCCACCATTGCCGTCAGCATGCGCGCGGCCGAACTGAAAGCCGCCGGAGAAGATGTCATCGGCCTGGGCATGGGCGAGCCGGATTTCGACACCCCGGAACACATCCGCGAAGCCGCCATCGAAGCCATCCGCCAGGGCCAGACCCGCTACACTGCCGTGGATGGCACCCCGGCGCTGAAACAGGCCATCATCGACAAGTTCAAGCGGGAAAACGGGTTGGAATTCACCGCGAAAGAGATCATCGTCTCCTCCGGCGCCAAGCAGAGCATCTACAACCTGATGGTGGCCCTGCTCAACCCGGGGGATGAGGTCATCGTGCCGGCGCCCTTCTGGGTATCCTACCCGGACATGGCCCTGCTGGCCGACGGCCAGCCGGTGATCGTCTCCTGCGGGCCGGAAAGCCAGTTCAAGATTACCGCCGAACAGCTGGAAGCCGCCATCACCGACAAGACCCGCCTGCTGATGCTCAACTCCCCCAGCAACCCCACCGGCATGGCCTATACCAGCGCCGAGCTGAAGGCGCTGGGCGAAGTGCTGGCCCGTCACCCACGGGTGATGATCTGCAGCGATGACATCTACGAGCACATCTACTGGGGCGATGAGCCCTACCAGTGCCTGCTCAATGTCTGCCCGGAACTGAAGGAACGCACCATCACCGTCAATGGCGTATCCAAGGCCTACGCCATGACCGGCTGGCGCATCGGCTACGCCGCCGCTCCGGAAGCCCTGACCGCCGGCATGCGCAAGGTGCAGGGCCAGAGCACCTCCAACCCCTGTTCCGTCTCCCAGGCCGCGGCGGTGGCGGCACTGAATGGGGATCAGAGCTGCATCACCACCATGAACCGCGCCTTCAAGGAACGGCACGATTTCATCGTTCAGGCCCTGAACGACATCCCGGGCTTCCGCTGTCAGCCCGGCCAGGGTGCCTTCTACGCCTTCCCCGATGTGCGCGAAGCCATGCAAAAGGCCGGTTTCGACAACGATGTGGATTTCGCCGAACACCTGCTCAACCAAGCCAAGGTAGCCACCGTACCCGGCTCCGCCTTTGGCGCGGAAGGCTTCCTGCGCCTGTCCTACGCCACCAGCATCGACGTGCTGGGCGAGGCCCTGAACCGCATCCGCGAGGCGCTGGCCTGAATCCAGGGCAAGCCGTCGAATGGCCCATGGAGGGGCTTTTCGACATTGACCTCACGCCTCTTTTCGGCATATGCTATGGCATATGCTATGAATGGAGGTGCCCATGAGCTACCCTGAACGCCATGTGCGACTTTTCCGGAACGGGCGCAACCAGGCCCTGCGCATCCCGCGTGAATTTGAACTGGAAGGCGAGGAAGCCATCCTTCACAAGGAAGGTGACCGGTTGATTGTGGAACCGGTGCGCAAGGGAAAACTGCTCAAGCTGCTGGCCACCATGGAACCGCTGGAAACCCCCTTTCCCGATGTAGACCATGACCTGCCACCATTGGATGATGTGCATCTGTGAGTACCACGCTGAAGTACCTGCTCGACACCAACATCCTCTCTGACCTGATTCGCAACCCTCAGGGACCCATAGCTAGGCATATAGCCCGAGTGGGTGAACAGCAGATCTGTACCAGCATCATTGTCGCGGCAGAGCTTCGCTATGGCGCAGCCCGTTCCAGCTCGGGCAAACTGGCTGAAAGAGTCCATCTTGTTCTTTCAGCCATGGAAATTCTTCCGCTCGAATCCCCCGCAGACCATCACTATGCCAGCCTGCGCCAGCATCTGACTGAACAAGGCACCCCCATCGGCCCCAACGACCTGCTGATTGCCGCCCATGCACTGGCCCGCGATCTCACGATCATCACCGCCAATATCCGAGAGTTTGAGCGCGTGCCGGGGCTGAAAGTGGAGAACTGGTTGCAGCCCTAGCCAAACCACCCACTCACGCCCCTTCCACTGCAGAAGCCATCACGCGCATTGTCAACCACAATAATTGTGATACGTTAACCAGGCACTTCCCGCTGGCACACACTGTCCGGGACACCTGATTTCTGCACAAGGGAGCCAATACCATGAAGATCACCACCATTTGCAGCACCACCCTGCTCGCCCTGACCCTGCTGGCCGGCCAGCCGGCACAGGCCGAACCCCAACCAGCCATGCGCGCGGCACTGGCTGAACTGAAAGCCGCCGAACGCAATCTGGAGAAGGCCACGCCGGACAAGGGCGGTCACCGCAAAAAAGCCCTCAAGCTGGTGCGCAAGGCCATCCACCAGGTGGAAGCCGGCCTGCGCTACGACAACCGGCACTGACAACCGTTTCTGATACCGGTTTCACCTGCA
>JALWTZ010000405.1 GCA_026993285.1 Lysobacterales bacterium
CCTTCTTCTAACACGCGTTTCACCAGCAGGGCTCGACTGTGGACGGTTAATCGGGCATTTTTATGACTGTTCATTCGGGGTCCTCGAAGGTTGGTTTGGTTCGCACCTCCAATTCTCCGGGTAAACCCCGAGTGAACAACCTACTGGAAAATCACAGCTAGGCCCAGTACGGAACTGATGGTGGTCATGCGTACGCCGCTGTCCTTCAAACGCTGCAATCTCCGCTTCAGTCGTGCCGGGCCCTGGTCGTTATAGTCTTCCCAGGAATGATAGAGAATGACCACGGTTTCGGGCGGCAGTTTTCCTAGGCATTTCCCGTTTCTGTACCAGCGTTCCAGTACTTCATCCAACTGTTCGAAATAGATCATGCGACTGCGCAGGGCCTGCTTGCCGTCCGGGGTTATCCGCCACAAGCGGGTATCCGACAACCCCTGAAAGCCCAAGGCCTTCAGTGCCTGGTCGGTATGGTCATCCGCATTATTCCAGGGAGGGATAAAGACCTGCATTTCCTTGCCGAATACCTGTTTCAGCAGCTGTCTTCCCTGAAGAATACGCGCTTGCTGCACCGGCAGGGGCAGGCCGGTAAATTCGCTGCTGTCCGCTGGCGGCAAGCCTGCATGGGCTGCATTCTGCTGGTGATCATAACCATGCTGCAGCAAATCCACCCATCCCTCTCCCGCAGCCTGGCCATACAATTGTGCAATAGCAGCATTTCTGCGTAGCGGATGCCTCATGGCCTCCGGCCTGTACCGGGTATCGGCAGCGATGGCCGGTATCACCCCCACGCTGAGGGGAACCTGTTGTTCCTTAAAAACTGCAAGCAGTTTTTTTTCCCATTCGACCTGGGACAATGCACAAATATCATCATTGCGGATAATGACCCGAACCGGCTCGTTGGCAAGGCAGCCAGCAGGTATTTCCGTTGCCTGCGCGGAGAGCGCAAAGAGAAGAACAAGCAGTATCTGCACAATTTTCATGGGGCACCTTTCAGCTCCAGCATACAAAAAGGCCTCGCCAATGGCGAGGCCTTTGCCCAGGCTAATGCACCCTGTCAAGGACAGCCTGGAGGTGCAGGCGAAGCACCCAGCGCACAGATGTCATAGCCTTCAAAGGTAACGGTTGCTTGTGGTTCTCCATTGGGACCCGTGAAGGTACAGACTGCGGTACCCGCTTCTCCATAACCATTCAGACCAGTTGAACGCAGCTGGGTGTAGGTTTCACCATTCGCATCGGTTACACCCGGCGGAACCAGGACTTCTACACTACCCGGACCCGTGACCTCACAACCCTGGGACAGGATCTGAATATTCTCCACACCCTGGCCACTACCATTGACCAGCGTCAGAATCACCGTTTCAGTTCGGTTGCCCACAAACTGGTTGGGATTGGCAAACAGTACCAGATCCGTGGGTGCCACAATGGTGACGCTATCACTCAAATCACCAACAAAGAAGGTGATGCTGATGTTGTCCGCACCAGGGGCGACCGAAGCTGATGCAACCGTTGCGACCGTGCATCCATCAGAGCCTGTGGCCAAAGCCACATAACCGGAGTTGGCCACGCCATCGACGGTAATCACCGCACCACTGGTGTTGTTGACAATAAAGCCAACAAACACACCGGCTACCGGCATGTTTTGGGCATCCGACAGACACATGGTCACATCCACGGTGGTGTTGCCGGGAATCTGGTCGGCAAATACACTGAACTGCAGGTTGGCAATCCCCGGCAGTACCATGGTTTCCACATCGGCTACGGTCTTGATTTCAGACTTCAAGCCTGTGGGTGCACCATTACCCTGAGCGGAAATGGCGATGACACGGCCCAACTGGTTGGAGGGATAATTCAGCGTCACGGTAGCCACGCCATTTTCATCTGTATAGGCGGAGCCTCCGATATTGGCATAGAGCGCACGACCGATAACATAGGGAATCACACCACCATCATCCACCATGGTGCCCGTGCCATTGTTCGGGTTGAAATCACGGGTGACCGTTACCTGTGAGTTGGAATCCACAGTTTGCACGATCCGCACGGATTCATGTTCGGCATTACCCGCAATCTCGTGGCCGAAGAGCATGAGTGCATCCCCCGGCTCCACGGCATGGTCGGGACCGGAAGAGTTGTCAAGGAATGCCCCACCAAGGGATACAAAACCCTGGCCAGCTTCTTCGGGATTGCCATCTGAACCGGAATGAACGAATAGCCCGGCTCCACTATCGGGATATCCGATGGTGGGATAATCCACCAGATTGAAGGCAATTTCCGTACCCGGCAGTACCGGGTTACCCAGCTTGTCCTGCCCCTGGGCACTGATGGTCAGGCTGTAAGACCCATCCGGATTGGTATTGGTATCCGGAGCCACGACATTGGCCGTCACTGCCTGAAGAACAGGAGAGACAATTTGCAATGAATACAACCGCCCATCGGAAATGACGAAATCGAGTAAATCGCTGATGGGATCCTGCAGACCATTGTCCACATTGTTATCAGCATGGTCGGCACTGACTTTGAGTGTCACAACACCGGGCTCACTGCCCGAAAGCAGTACCGCTGAAGCGATGCCATTGGTTGTGGGAACAGCAATCTGTGTGCCACTTTGTGCCTGACCGCTGGCAGAGGTACCGGACAAGCGCACACCGGTGGAAGCATTGTCCACGATTTCCAGCCGAACATTGTTGAAACCAGCCGGGTCATCAATGGGTTGGCCTGAACCATCACTCAGTTGAATCTGCAAACGCTTGGTATCCGTACCGCCACTACCCTGTACATATTGCGGTACTTGCGGCGCGGTCACGTTGATCTGTGCCGGCAAGCCGGAATTGGCCGATTCCACCACTTCCACCTGCAAAGTGCCGGTCACAGTCTGACCCGCATGATTGGAGGAATTGAGCTGAGAATTGTCGGTCACCTGCACATATACGGTGGATACACCCGGCTTGTTCAGGGCATTGACGTAAAAGGTTACGATACCAGCGCTGACACCTGTGGTCACAGAGGCCATCAACTGGGTAAATTCATTAACATCCTCGGTATCCGGATTGTCCGGAATGGTGATGGCCGCATACTCGGTGGGTGAGATGGAAATGGCCACGTTATCGGCATCGGTCATGGGGTTGCCATTGGCATCCTTGACCCGAGCAGTCACCTCCAACAGATAGGGTGAACCCAGAAACGGATCAACCAGCTCGGTATTGACGGGCAGGGTTACCCGCGTCGCGGACATTTCTATGGTCGGTTGCGCTGCTGTGGAAAAGGTGCCATCGGTCCCCCCTCCACCACTGCCACAACCGGCCAGCAATACAGTTGCCAGTACGAACGGGATTGCACCCAGAATCTTTTTCATCTCAAGCCTCATCTTTCCATTCTCAATTGGTTTGCAGGTTGGTTTTCAGGATGGTCGGTGTGACAAAGATCAATAATTCCTTTTTCTCGTTGCTTTTCAATCGGTGCTTGAACAGATTACCCACACCGGGCAGATCACCCAAAACAGGCACCTTGTCCAGACCATCCAGACGGGAACTTTCATAGACCCCGCCCAACACAACGGTTTCACCGTTGTTGACCAGTACCTGTGTGGTAACACGGCGCGTATCAATAACCGGTACCTGGGAGTTGAAAGGACCAGCAATAAAAGAGGCGATATTATCCTTCTTTACATCCAGATCGAGCACAATACGGTCATCCGGTGTAATCAACGGTGTTACATTCAGTTCCAGCGCGATTTCCTTGAAGCGAACTGAGGCTGCACCACTGGAAGTGGCTTCCAGGTAGGCCACTTCCTGTCCTTGGGAAATCCGGGCTGGTTTCTGGTTTGCAGTAATCACTCGCGGGCTGGAGATCACCTCGCCCTTCCCTTCTTCCTGCATGGCGGACAGTTCCAGATCCAGTAGATAATCTGCGGCCAACAGGGTAAAGGCAAAGGAGCCCGTGGGATTGGCTGTTGGCAGATTGACATTCAACCGTTCAGAGAGCGGCGGTGCAGCCAATGGCCCACCTCGAAGCGGATTGGCTGTCAGGCTGGGCAATCCACTGGCACCCGGGTTGTTTTCCCGGCCCAGGGCGATGGTGTTGACCAGACGATCATTGGAACTGGCGCTACCACCGGCTGTAAGGATATTCCCGTGCCTGTCAATGGTACTGCCATTGACACCAAAGCGGGCACCCAGCTCTTTCTTGAAGTCGCTGGAGGCAATCACGATACGTGATTCGATCATCACCTGTTCTACGGGGCGATCCAGCAACTTCACCACATCCCTCACTTTTTCAATGCGCGAGTAGATATCGGTCACCAGCATGGTATTGGTGCGCTCATCCACGGTGATGGATCCCCGCTCGGACAGGATGGATTGCTCCTTGCTGTTTTCACTGGTTTTGTTGATGATTTCAGCCAATTCCCGCGCCTTGGCATAATTGACCTGGATATAATCGGTAACCAGTGGTTCCAGTTGCTCCTTGTCCTGGCTGGCCTTGAGCATTTGCTGTTCGCGTGCGGCGATTTCCTCGGCGGGAGCCACCCAGATCACATTGCCGTTGATGCGCTTGTCCAGATTCTTGGCATCCAGAATGATATCCAGTGCCTGATCCCAGGGTACGGCGATCAGGCGCAGGGTGATATTCCCTTCCACCGAATCACCCACCACGATATTCAGGCCGGTGAAGTCCGCCAGGGTCTGCAGCACGGTCCGTACAGACAGGTCATGAAAATTCAGATTGACCTTGTCACCGGTGTACTCTTTTCTCTCCAGACGGGCCAGAGAGTTTTCCTCCTCCTTGGGTGCCGGTTTTTTCACCTGCAAAACAAACTCATCGGATGTCTGATAGGCCATGTATTCAAAGGGGCGCTCAGCCTCCACGCGAATCCGGCTCATTTCCCCTTCCTGGGTGGCATCCACATACTTCACCGGTGTGGCGAAGTCCATCACATCCAACCGTTGCTGCAGAGATTCTGGCAATCGTGTATTGGCAACCAGCAGTTCTACACCTTCAGGCGTTTCGTTGACATCCACGGTGGCATTCAGATCAGTGAAGCTGAGAATAACCTTCCCTTCATTTTCCTTTCCACGTCGAAAATCAATATTGCTCACCTGAGCCGACTCTTTTTTCTCGCTCTGTTGTGCTGCCAGTACAGCGCTTTGCGTTGTACCCTGATTGCCCACATGAAGTTGAACCGTGTTTCCTTCAACTTTCACATCGTAGGGCACCTTGTCAAACAGCTCTACAACCACCCGGGTCTTGCCACCACTTTCCACGGCAATCGCTCGCCGTGTGGCTCCTGTGCCAATATCGATCTTGCGGGTTTTAAGCTTATTGCTGGTGTTATTCAGGTCCAGTGCAATGCGGGCCGGCTTGTCGGTACTGAATACTACCGGATCATCCGCCAGCGGCTCTTTCAATTGCATGACCACCGTCACATCCCCACCCGAGCCGGTCACATACCGAATGGCTTCCAATGCATTGTCTGCCATGGCATTGCAAAAGGGCAGCAGCAAGAACGCAAACCCGAGATATTGCCTGATTCTGTTCAACATCGTATTTGTCCCGCTTCGAGATTCCATCATTTGAAAATTGGTGTCTTGACTCATCATCATGCTACTCCCGTCCACCGGTCAGCCCTGGTCCAGCAGTATTTTTTCAACGCGTTCTTCATAGCCACCATTGCCATTGGGCACCAGCTCACGCAATACCACCCGATCTTCACGAATTTCGATGACCTTGCCAAAATTGGTCCCCATGTAATTGCCTTCCTTGACATGATGCACCACGCCTTCCGGATCCTTGATCAAGGCCCATTGCTGACCTTTCCGGGCAAAGGTGCCAACCATTGCCAGTGAATCCAGGGGGAAGGCTTCCAGCAGTTCGCGTCGGCGATTGAAATCCGGGCGCAAACCGGGTGAAGTCGAGTTTTCCTGCGCCGCCACTTCACTCATGGTCGGCAGGCGGAAGGGATCCCGCAGATTCTGTGCCTCGTAGATAAAAGTCTCATAAGGCTTGATCTCGGGCAGTGGCTCGATGGGAGGTGGCTTGCGATCCTTTTGCGCCTTGACCCAGGCCTTGAGATCGCCCATGTCCTGTGAACAACCGGCCAGAAGCACCACGATCAACAGGCCTGACACACGCCAGGCTTCAGCTGTTCTTTTCCAGCTCAGGAAGCGATTCATTTGCCCTTGCCCTCCTGCTGCAATGTGGTGAACTCATCTTCATCCAGATAACGGTAGGTCTTGGCCGTGCCTTCCAGCACCAGCTTGTTGGGTTCGGCCCCCTTGCCCGCCGGCTTCAGTGAAATGTCATGCATGGTCAGAATGACGACTCGAGGCAATGAAGCCACACCACTGACAAAGGCCCCGAACTGGTGATAGGTACCGACCATGCGCAAGGTAATAGGCTTTTCCGCATAGAAATCCTTGATCACCTCCGCACCTGGTTCAAACAACTCGTTCCGGATGCCGGAAGCCAGGGCAGTCTGTGAAATATCCACCAGCAGGTCCGGCATTTCCGTCTTGCCCGGCAACTGTCTCAGCATGGACTGCAGAATCAACTGCATCTCGTCCAGTTGTTCCTTGTATGCCGGCAAGCGAGCGGCACGGGCCTGTTTCTTCATGAATTCCTGTTTGAGAACGGTCTCCTTCTTTTCCAGCTTTTCCAGCTGCACCAACTGGTCGGAAGTCTTGAAGTAGTATCCGGCTACCAGAATAACGACAAAGAGCAGGAATACGGCCACCAGTTTGATCGGCAGCGGCCAGCCGCCCACATTTTCAAAATCCAGTTCCTGGAGTTCGTTAAGGTTCATTGCCCCGCCCCCTTCTTGCCTTGAGCCTTGCCTTTCGCTGTCGAATCCGCTACTTCCGTTTCGTTATCTTCACGATGCAAAGGCACCTTCAGGGTGAACTCGTACTTGTAGCTGGCTTCCAGGCCTAGGGTTTTTTCCTTTTCATTCTTTTTCTTCTTCACCACCTTGATGACCATCAGGTCAGGGGTATCAAACCACGGGTTGTTATCCAGCGAACGCATATAGGCCGATACCCGTGCGTTGGACTGAGCCAGTCCATCAAGCGTCAGAATCTGTCCCTGCTGCTTGATGGCCGTCAACCGGACACCTTCGGGAATGGTTCGAACCAGCGCATCAAACAGATGAACCATCTGTGAACGACTGGCCTGCAGCTCCTCAATGACCGACTTGCGCGCCAATAGCTTGGCCCGAGTATCCTCCAGCGATTTGATTTCCTTGATCTGCTGATCCAGTTTCTTGATTTCATTCTGCAGGTAGCGATTACGGGCATTTTGATAATCCATTCGCTGGTTGACCTGCCAGGTTATCAGCAAAACCACCAGCACACCGGCGACTGCACCGGCGGCCAGCATCATGAAAAATTCCTGTTTCTGCTGCCGCCGCCGTTCCTCGCGCCAGGGAAGTAGATTTATGCGAGCCATCAGTCGAAACTCCTTAGTGCCAGACCACACGCAATCATCAGCGCAGGTGCATCCTCACTCAACCGCTGTGCCGACACCCGCGGTGCCAGGGACATGTCCGCAACCGGATTGGCAATAGTGGTTGGCACACCCAACTGCTCGGCCACCAGTTCATCAATGCCGTCGATGGAGGCACATCCACCAGCCAGCACGATATGGTCCACCGAGTTGTTTTCACTGGCACCAAAGAAGAATTGCAAGGTTCGGCTGACCTGCTGAACGACCGCTTCCTTGAAGGGTTGCAGCACTTCGATCTCATAGCTTTCGGGCAAGCCCCCCTGCTTTTTCGCCAGCCCGGCCTCCTCATAGGAAAGCCCGTACCTGCGCATGATTTCATCGGTCAGCTGCTTGCCCCCAAACAATTGCTCACGGGAGTAGATGGCCCGGTTTTCCTTGAGAACGATCAGGGTGGTCATGGTGGCGCCAATATCCACCAGCGCCACCAGGGCATCCGGTGTCAGGTCGATCTGGTCGGCCACCAGGGAGAAGGCATTCTCGCTGGCAAAGGCCTCCACATCCACGATCTTGGCTTCCAGGCCCGCTGCCTCGATCACCTCCACCCTGGCTTCAATGTTTTCATTTCGACTGGCCGCCAGCAGGACATTCATGGCCTCTTCGTTATCCTTGACCTGCCCGATGACTTCAAAGTCCAGGCTGACTTCATCCATGGGATAGGGGATGTACTGGTTGGCCTCCATTTCGATCTGCTCTTCCAGCTCGTCCTCGGTGAGATCCGCCGGCATGGTGATGATCTTGGTAATCACCGCAGAACCGGCCACTGCCACCACGGCCTGCTTGCTGCGTGTGCCCGAACGCTGCACGGCCCTGCGCACCGCATCGGAAACGGCTTCAGGTTCTTCGATGTTTTTTTCGACCACCGCGTTGGGCGGCAGGGGTTCCACCGCGTAATGCTCCACCCGATACCGCCCCCCGCTCTGGCTGAGCTGGAGCAGCTTGACTGCGGTAGAGCTGATGTCTATCCCCACAAGTGCGGGCTTTCTCGATCCGAACAGGGCCACTGCTTTTGTCCTTTTTACACTAGGTTAGAGCGAAAACATGTTCCATAACATTAAATACAAAATCCAACTATTTATCAACAAAAGATTTTTTTCCTTCAGAACCACGCAAAGTTCACCACTTGCAAGCAGCCATGAGCGCGAACTGGTTCACACTCCGGCAGGCTGACGGGCATCTTCCTGCTGAACAGGCCCCAAAAGAAACGGGGCCCCGGTCTGGAGGCCCCGTGATGGATCTTCAGAAAGTCTGCCGGATCAGGGTATGGGCTTGAGCTTCAGCTCCGCATCCGATGCCGGAATGAAGCCATAGGATGCATAGATATCCTGTGCTTGTTTCGTGCCCAGATAAGCCAGGTATCGCATCGCATTGTATGGGTTACGTCCGGTTTTCAGGCTGCCAATGGCATACCCCACCTTATGCTGCATGTTATAGGGTGCAGGAATGCTCACCCCTTCCACGGCTCGACCTTCCGCCTGGGCATGCTTGACTTCAGTGGTCCAGACAATGCCCACATCCGCCTTGCCCTGTTCAATGCGCCAGGGCGTTTCCCGGTGATGTCGGGAAGTGAACCAGGTCTTGCCTTCCACAGCCCAGCAGCTCTTGCACTTCTGGCCACCGGTCACCTTGTCATGCAAGCCCAGATCCTTGAGCATCTGCGAGCCATAGAACTTGAAAATACCCTCGGTCAGCGGATTTGGATGCGATTGCACCAGGTCATCCCGCCCCAGGTCTTCCGGACCGGCAATACCCTTGGGATTCCCCCTGGCCACCATCAGCTCGAGCTTGTTGTGGGTGTAGATCATGTAGCTGTGCATCAGCCCCTTTTTCTTCAGCTTCTTCAGATGCCCCAGATTCACACTGGCAAACAAATCCGGATTGCGGGCGGTCTTCTTGCCCTGGATCATGCCCTGTTTGAGAATCTGCCCCTTGAGAATCTGCCCGGGCGGTATGGTCTCCACATAGATAGTGCCGATATCCGGATTCCTTTGCTGGAAATCCGCAATCAGCTCCTCCATGACCATGAACTGGTTCCCTGCCAGGTACAACACCAGATCAGCCGTGTAGGAATCTTCCACGCGTCCATAGGCCACGGGTTGCCCCACGGTAAACGTACGGTAGTCATGGCCAAGGCCGGCATCATCCGCAGCCTGAACCGGCAAGCAGCCTCCTGTTCCACAAAGGGCCAGCAGGCCCAGTATCGTTGTTTTCATCATATCCCCTCCTCATCGTGATTGATTTGCCATAATGGCTTCAGACAGATGCCTTGCGGTTGAACTTTTATTCCCGTCAGCCATCCACCATCCGTGGCTGTTATACTTCGCGCTCAATTCAGGAATCCGAACCCCGCACGCTCATGTCCCGTTTCAGACGCATCCTTCGAACCCTGCTGTTTCTGGGCCTTCTGGGTACCGTGCTGGGCGGTATTGCACTGGGCGTGCTCTATCAGTTGATCAGTCCCAAACTGCCCACAGCCGAGGAAATGCGGAATGTGCAGTTCCAGATTCCCTTGCGGGTCTACAGCGCCGATGGCAAGCTGATCAGTGTGTTCGGTGAAAAACGCCGCATTCCCGTCAAGCTGGAAGCCATCCCACGCCAGCTTCAACTGGCCTTTATCGCCGGCGAGGACGACCGTTTCTATCAACACCCCGGCGTGGATTATGAAGGCATACTGCGAGCCGTCTGGTATCTGATTCGCACTGGCCACAAGGGGCCGGGTGGCAGCACCATCACCATGCAGCTGGCACGCAACTTTTTCCTGAGTTTTGAGCAAACCTACAGCCGCAAGCTGACCGAAATCTTCCTGGCGCTGAAAATGGAGCACTATTTCAGCAAGGATGAAATTCTCGAGCTGTATCTGAACAAGATCTATCTGGGCCACCGCGCCTATGGCGTGGCCGCCGCGGCGCAGGTGTACTATGGCAAGAAACTCTCGGAACTGACCCTGCCGGAAATGGCCATGATCGCCGCCCTGCCCAAGGCACCCTCTCGCATCAACCCCATCAGCAATCCCCGACGTGCCCTGCAACGGCGCAACTATGTACTGGGACGCATGCGGGAGCTGGGCTTCATTGACGACACGCAATGGAAGACGGCCACGCAAACCCCTGACCGCGCCTATTCCCACGGGCCGGTCGTGGAGTTCGAAGCACCCTATGTAGCGGAAATCGCCCGTACCCAGGTGGTCAATATTCTGGGCAAGAAAGCCTATACCGAAGGCTACAATGTCCACACCACCATGAACAGCCACCTGCAGCGCACTGCCATCCGTGCCCTGCGCAAGGGGCTGGAAGCCTACGATCGCCGGCATGGCTGGCGAGGTGCCGAGGCCCATGTCAGCCTGCACCCGGACGATACCCCGGAACAATGGAGCGAGCATCTCAAGCCCTTCCGCCCGGTGGCCGGGCTGGTGCCCGGGCTGGTGGTGGAACTGGACGACGAGCTGGCCCTGGTATACCTCAGAGACGGGCAGACCATTCCCGTCACCCTGGAGCAGGCAGCCTGGGCCCGCCCCTACAAGGACCGCAACCATCGTGGCCCCAGGCCCGAAAACCTCCATGCCATTTTCCAGCCCGGTGACATCATTCGCCTCAAGCGGGGAGAAGATGGTAACTGGCTGCTGGCCCAGATTCCGGATGTTCAGGGTGCGCTGGTTTCGCTGAACCCGGAAAACGGTGCCATTCAGGCCCTGGTGGGTGGTTACGATTTCAACCTGAGCAAGTTCAACCGGGTCACCCAGGCCGAGCGACAACCCGGCTCCAGTTTCAAACCCATCATCTATTCGGCTGCGCTGGAGAAGGGGTACACGGCAGCCAGCCTGATCAACGATGCCCCGGTTGTTTTTGACGACCCTGCCCTGGAAAAGGCCTGGCGACCGGAAAACTATTCACAGAAGTTCTTCGGCCCCACCCGCTTGCGCGAGGCCATGACCCATTCCCGCAACCTGGTCTCCATTCGCCTGCTGCGGGCCATCGGGCCGGCCTACGCCGCCAGCTATGCACGCCGTTTCGGCTTCGA
>JALWTZ010000406.1 GCA_026993285.1 Lysobacterales bacterium
AGGCGATCAGTAGGGCAGCCAGTAGGGAGAGTTGTTTCTCCGGCCAGGATTTCACCATCACCATCAGGGTAGCCAGGGTGGATGGCCCGGCAATCATGGGCAGGGCGATGGGCACGATCAGCGGCTCGCCATCGGCAGCGTAGAGGTTGTCTCCCTTGCGCGGAAAGATCATTTTCAGGCCAATGACGAAGAAGATGATGGCCCCGGCGATGGTGATGGACTGGGTTTCCAGATGAAACAGGCTGAGAAACTGCTGGCCGAAGAACAGGAAGACCAGCAGAATGGCCAGGCCGATGAGCAGCTCCCGTGCGATAACCCGGTAATGCCGTTTCGGCTCCACTTCCTTGAGCGCGGAAAGCAGCAGCGGCACGTTGCCGAAAGGGTCGATGACCAGGATCAGTGTCAGGACGGCGGAGATCAGGGTAAAGGTGGAGGACATGGGCTGGCTTGTGGTTCAAAACAATATTTTACCACCAACCGGGCAAGCTCACGGGCTGCTGTGGCCGTTTGTCACTGCGTGGACAGGGGCGCGGAAAGCCGGGCGGTAGCCTGGGCGTAGTCCAGCGCCTGCTCTTCGGCCTGTTCCATGGCCATCAGCCACTGGTTGTAGCCATCGGTCCAACCGTCGGCGGCCAGCACCCTGGCCTTGCGTGCGTGTTTCAGGGCCAGGTCCAGCCTGCCCGCCTGCCATTGCAGCAGGGCATAGACCATCTGGGTGTTGTAATCATTACGCGACAGTTCGGAATCTATATTCAGCCATTGCAGGCCAGATTCTGCTTTACCCTTCTGCCACCAGGCATAGGCCAGCAGGTAACGGGCCATATGGCTGGGATAGGCCAGTTGCCAGTCATCGGCCTGACGGATGATGCCGGGCAGGACGCGGATCAATGTGTCGGGGTCGGGCTTGTAACGATTTTCCGCATCCAGCCGTTCGATACGGGCCAGCAGTGCCCCTTCACGGTCATCGAGCCGCTGGCTGTCCTTCTCCAGCTGGGCGAACAGGGCGATGGCCTCGTTGTAGTGCCGCAGGCTTTTGTAGATAGTGGCGATCTGGAAGCGGGCAAGCAGGGCATTTTGTTCGTTGCCTTGCTGGATAAAGGCTTTCTCGGCCTTCTGGTACCACTGTAGTGCTTCTTCAAAGTGGTTGCGGGTCAGCGCCAGACTGCCCAGATTGAACCAGGCACTGGTTTGCAATTTGGTTTGCCGGCTTTCCCCGGCCAGTGCTTCCGACCGCTGTAACCACTGGCGGGCCTCGTCCAGGCGGTTGAGCCGTTGCAGGGAGGTACCCATGTTCATGCTCAGCATGGCCCGTTGCTCGGTATTCATGGGCCAGTGGGTATTGGCCAGCATGGCCTCCGTGGTTTGCAGGGATTGCTCCAGTTCACCCCGGCTGTACTGGATATTGCTCAGGGTTACCAGGGCCAGGTAGCGGGCCTGCCAGGGCGCGCCTTCCTGTTGCAGTACCTGTTGCACATGCTCATCAGCCAGCTCCAGTTGCCCCAGGCGTTCTTCCATTTTGGCCAGATGGGCCAGGGCCATGGAAAAGTCGGGTGCCTGGCCCACGGCGATGCGCAGGTATTGCGCGGCCAGTTTTCTTTGGTCCTGCTGGATCGCCTGCAGGGCGAGGGCATAGGCCTGATTGGCCTGTGGGCTGGCGCTGTAGCTGGCCATGTGTAGATCACTGCCCGAGGCAAGAGGGCCTTGCCGGTAGGGTTGAATCAGGCGAATGGCCAGTTGCCGCGCCAGCTGGGTGAGTTCGGTGCCCTGCAGCTGAATTGTGGGGCTGCGTCCGGTTTCCGAGAGCCAGTAGGCTTCCAGCCGGTCGGGAATGGGGTTACCGCCCACCTGGGTGACCAGCAGACGCTGGCAGCCCAGCTCCGGGCACAGGTTTTGGAACAGGGTCTCCGGGTCCTTGGCTGCTTCGGGATGAGCTTCCAGCCAGGAAACGACCTTGCGGCCGGGCACCAGTTGCAGCTCCGGCGAGCTCTCCAGCATTTCGGCGACCATTTCCATCAGCCCCAGGGAAACCCAGCTGTATTGCATGTCGTTCGCAGTGTATTCAAAGGGGAGCAGGGCCACCCGGTTTTCTCCTGCTTTTTCCGCAAGTGGGCTGGGCGTTTCACCGGGCCATTGTGGCGCAAGGGCAAGCACCAGCAGCACCACCAACACCAACAGCAACAGGCTGCCGGCCCATAATGCCGCGGTTCGGTAAAGGCTTTTCCCCTTGGCGGGGGCTGTAGCCGTCTGGTTCTCGTTTGGCTTTTGTTCTTCCACAGGGCCCAGCCAGCGAAACCCCCGGCCATGCACGGTCTGGATGTACTGGGGGGATTTGCCGTCGTCCTCCAGCAGCTGGCGGGCACGGTGGATCAACTGGGACAGCGAGGCATCGCTGACCACCCGCCCTTGCCAGAGCTTGTCGATCAACTGCTCGCGGCTTAGCACACCATCCCGATGGTCGATGAGCATGAGCAGCAACTGCAAAACCCTGGGGTCGCATTCCACGGCTTGTTCGTTGCGGAACAATGCAGGCGGGTTTCGCGTGAGCCGGAAAGCTCCAAACTTGTACATGCTGTAATCCAAACTCCTCGTTCTGTCCGAAGTATAGCAACAGCCGTTCATCGAGTTTGCCAATTGGCTTGCGAAAAACATCTTTCTCTTGGGAGGGGCGACGGCTTGTGGGAAAATGCAGCCCCCTGGAAAACGGATGCCATTCCATGAACAACCTGTTGCAAAGCCATGAGCTTCCTCCTTTTGGTGCCATTGCCGTGGATGAAATCGAACCAGCCCTGGATACCCTGTTGCAGGAAAGCCGGGCTTGTCTGCAGCAACTGCTGCAGAATGAATCACCGGATTGGGCCAGCCTGATGCAACCCTGGCTGGCACAGGAAGAAAAGCTTTCGGAGTTCTGGTCACCCATTGC
>JALWTZ010000407.1 GCA_026993285.1 Lysobacterales bacterium
AAGTATTCCACGGTGTTGGGCTCTTGAGATCCTTGCGGCGCAGATTGCCGTCAAAGGCATCTCCCAATCCATAAATCACCGTGGGGTCGGTTTGCAGGCGCATGCCCTTTTGCAAGCGGTTGAGAAACACGCCGGCGATACGGGGCATTTCCTCCACGATCCCGGTCTCTTTCTCCACGATGGAAGCCAGAATCAGAGCTTGGTAGGGGGTTTCCAGTGCTGCTGTCTGCTTCAAGTCCCGCTCCTGCCACTGCGTTTGCAATTGCCGGTTCATCATCCGCCCGGCCCGCAACAGCAGGGCGGAAGCCGCCGAACCTTTCTGGAAAAGATAGGTATCCGGGAAAAACAGGCCTTCCAGCGAGGGCTTGTCCGGAGCCAGGCGTTGCTGCAGCTTTTGCAGGCCCTGCGCATCCAGATCCATTTTCAGGCGGGATTCCTTTTCGACGGCAGCCAGCAGCTGGTGCAAATTCCAGCCTTCCTGAATGCGAAAGGCATGCTGCACCACCGCTCCATTCAACAGCAGTTCCAGTACATCCTCCGGCGTGGCACCGGCCGGTATGGCGTATTCACCGGCTTGTATGTGCCGACCGGCCGCATGTATGCGTAAAAGGATTCTCCAGGCCAGATAGGGTTGGTCCCAGCGACTGGCCAGTTGCCGGATTACCTGCTGTGCACTGCTGCCGGCAACCACCTGCAAGGTCTGGTTGTCGCGTTCGGTAACGGGTTGATGGAGAAAGCTCCGCCAGTAGTGAATACCGATTGCAGCTGCCATGCTTGCCGATAGGAGCAGCCCCATCAGCAACCAGCGTGTTCGGGTTGTCATCCTGGCTGCCTGCTACCTGATTCGAGCATTCGCTTCCACGCCTGTTTCAGTGCCCATATGACCTCATGATGCGGATCGAGTACCTGATCGTCAATATGAGAAACGCCCATAATGCCCTGCCCGGAAGAGGTCATGAATGCAGCCTGGATCGTATCCAGATGCACGGCCGGGAAAGCACAGACCGTACAGGGCAGAGATAATGCTTCCATCTGGCGCAAGACCCAGGCTCGTACCACACCGGCAACCCCGGCCTGGTCCAGAACCGGTGTTTGCCAACCCGATTTGCCGAGAATGAACAGGTTGCTCTGTACACCTTCCACCAACCGCCCCCGGTCATCGCAGAGCCACAGCTCATCCAGCCCGCGTTCCGTGGTCTCCCTGGCAGCCAGTACCTGCTCCAGACGATTCAGATGCTTGATGCCGGCCAGACGTGGCTGCCGGGAGAGGCGCAACCGCGCGATACCGGTACGGATGCCCTGCCCCTGATCCTTTGACGGGGGAAGGGAATGCGCTTCCAGAAAATAGCAGGCATCCCGTGTAGCGGGTGCATAGCCCCGGCCAGACGAACGACGCACCAAAACCAGCTTCAGCAGCCCGTCTCCGAGTGCCACTGCCTGTTGCTCAAGTTGATCCAGCAAGCGCGGCATGTCCACCTGCAGTTGCAGGGCGGTCATGCCTTTGTTCAGACGGACTTCATGCTCGGCAATCAAGGGCACCCGGCCATCAGCAACCCGCATGGTTTCGAACAAACCGTCACCATAGGCCAGGCCGCGCTGAAAGCATTCCTGCTGATCGGGAGTCAACCGCCCGAGATGCACCGGTCAGGCACCAGGTTCCATTCGTGAGACGGCAGGAAATGGCACCACCACTTCTTCGGGAGCACGATGAAACTCCGGCACCATCTGCCGCAACTGAAAATGTACCGTTTCACAGTCATATTCCAGTACTGCCTTGTGCAGGCGGGCAAAGGGTTCCTGAAACAGGGCCGCATCCACGGGGCGAGAACGTGCCAGCATGATCTTGCTGTGCCGGGTGGGCTTGCAGTTCTCGCTTTCGTGGAACAGCTCTTCATAGAGCTTTTCCCCGGGGCGCAGACCGGTATAGATGATCTCGATATCCTTGCCCGGCTGGTTCCCGGTCAGTCGGATCATCTGTTCAGCCAGATACTGGATGCGAATTGGTTCACCCATGTCCAGCACGAAAATTTCTCCACCCTCACCCTGAACGGCAGCCTGCATGATGAGCTGTGAGGCCTCGGGGATGGTCATGAAATAACGGGTGACATCCGGATGGGTAACCGTTACCGGCCCGCCCCGACGAATCTGTTCCTGAAACAGCGGGACCACGCTACCGGCAGAATTGAGCACATTGCCGAAACGCACGGTAATAAAGCGGGTGGAAGAGGTTTCATCCAGCCACTGGCAGTATTTTTCCGCCAGGCGCTTGGTGGCACCCATGACATTGGTGGGGTTAACCGCCTTGTCGGTAGAGATGAGAATGAATGTGCCGACGCCATAACGATCTGCCGCATCCGCCACATTGCGCGTACCAAATACATTGTTGAACACTGCATCCCTGACCTGATTTTCCAGCATGGGTACATGTTTGTAGGCCGCCGCGTGAAAAACCACTTCCGGCAAATGGGTACGGAAAACATGGTCACAGGTTCTGGCATCACAGATATCGCCCAGATAGACATTCAGCAGCAGGTCCGGAAACTCGGCCCGCAACTTGCGTTCCACCTCATAGAGGTTGTGTTCGCTGTGTTCCAGAATTACCAGCCGAGCCGGAGAAATGCGTGCCAGTTGCCGGCACAGTTCCGAACCAATGGATCCTCCGCCACCGGTAACCAGTATGCACTGGCCACTGAGATCACTGGCGATGCGATCCCAGTCCAGCTGCACACAGTCACGCCCCAGCAGATCCTCAATGGCCACTTCCTTCAGATGCATGGCCGGGCGGTTTCCACTGACCAGCTCTCCCAGTTTGGGGAGAGTCAAAAACGGCACATTTGCATCCTCGCAAAGTGCCACCATGCGCTGCATTTGCGGGTCTGTGGCGGAGGGTATGGCAATGAGTACCTGCTCAAT
>JALWTZ010000408.1 GCA_026993285.1 Lysobacterales bacterium
AGACCATTGCCGACATCAACAACATCCTGTTGTACTTCTTCCAGGAAGTGGAAGCCCCGGCCCGCCTGGCGGGAAATGTGCTGCTGGTGCACGAGACCCTGAACCAGGATGTGCAAAAACGCCAGGCCTGGGTCTACAACCCGGGTCAGCGGCGGGTACGGCGTGCGCCCAATGTGGCCTATGACAACCCCGGTACTGCTTCCGACGGCCTGCGCACCAATGACATGTCCGACATGTTCAACGGCGCCATGGATCGCTTCAACTGGAAGCTGGTGGGCAAGAAGGAAATGTATGTGCCCTACAACAGCTACAAGGTGCACGGTGCCGATGTGGATTTTGATGACCTGATCCAGCCGGGGCATCTCAACCAGGATTACATCCGCTACGAACTGCACCGGGTCTGGGTGGTGGAAGCCACGCTGAAGGAAGGCATGCGCCACATCAACAAGCGACGGACCTTCTATGTGGACGAGGACAGCTGGCAGATTCTCATGGTGGATCACTATGATGCCCGTGGGCAGCTGTGGCGCTACTCCGAAGCCCATCCCATCGTCTACTACGAAGTGCCCATGCTGTGGACCACGCTGGAAGTGCACTACGACACCCAGAACGGTCGTTATCTGGTCAACGGGCTGGACAACCACGACAAGCCCATCGACTTCAACCAGCATTTCACCACCAAGAACTACCGCCCTTCAGCGCTGCGCAAGCGCGGCAAGCGTTGATGCTTCACGCTTGAACGGCAACCATCGGCACAGGCAACCCCTGTGCCGATTTTTATTTTGAGGTGCATTGATGAAAAGACTGTTGCTCCTGCTCTTGTTCAGTTCGCTCCCGGTACTGGCGCAATCCACGCCCGTGCAATATGCGGAAAACCTGCCACTGGCCAGCCGGTCCCTGTTGCTGGACATCACCGCCACGGACAGCGGCTATGTCGCGGTGGGCGAACGGGGGCATGTCCTGCTTTCCAGTGACGGCAAGCAATGGGAACAACCTGCGGAAAAGAGCGTGCCTACCCGCGCCACCCTGACGGCCGTCACCGCCCTGGGGCAAGATCTCTGGGCCGTGGGACACGATTCGGTCATCATCCATTCCGCCGATGGCGGGCAGCACTGGCAGCGGCAATTCTTTGACCCGGAACGCGAACAGCCACTGATGGATGTGTATTTTGACAATCCCGAACAGGGCTGGGCCATGGGCGCCTACGGCCTGTTGCTGAAAACGGTGGATGGTGGCGAACACTGGGAAGAGATTCTGCTCAGCGACGAATTCGACTTTCACCTCAACGGCATGGCGCGCCTTTCCGACGGTACCCGCATCATCATCGCCGAGGCCGGCAATGCCTGGCGCAAGCGTCCGGGGGATGAGACCTGGTCCCTGCTGGAACTGCCCTATCCAGGTTCCATGTTCGGCGTATTGACCCTGCCCGGTGACCGCCTGGTGGCCATGGGGCTCCGGGGCCATGTGCTGGAAAGCGTGGATCACGGTGAAACCTGGTATCAAAACAAGACCGGAAGTCTGGCCAACCTGTTCGGCGGCAGTCTGGGCCCGGATGGTTCTCTGGCCATCGTCGGCGCCAAGGGCACCCTATTGCTCCGTCAGGCCGATGCCGTGGATTTCACCCTGCACGAAATGGACGAGCTGGGTGATCTGGCGGGTGTGCTCAATCTGGGTGGCGGCCATCTCATCGTGGTGGGTGAACGCGGTGTACAGGCCATCAATACGGGCAAGACCGAGGGGCAACAATGATGAAAGCATGGCTGGAAAACCTTTTCTTCAACCACCGCAAGCTGTGGCTGTTTCTGTTCACGGCCTTCACCGTATTCATGTTTACCCAGGCCGCGCAGTTGCGTGTGGATGCCGGCTTCAAGAAACAATTGCCACTCAAACATGAATACATGCAAACCTTCCTCAAGTACGAGAAGGAATTCGGTGGCGCCAACCGGCTGCTGGTGGCCCTCATTGCCCGCGACGGCAACATGTTCACCCCGGAATTTTTCGATACGCTGGAGAAAATGACCAACGATGTCTTTTTTATTCCCGGTGTGAACCGTTCCAGTGTCCGTTCCATCTTTACGCCCAATGTACGCTTTGTGGAAATTGTTGAGGATGGTTTCGCGGGCGGCAATGTCATACCCACGGATTTCAAACCCACACCCGAGATGTTCGAGCGGGTCAAGGGCAACATCATCAAGTCCGGTACCGTAGGCCGGCTGGTGGCGGAGGATTTCTCCGGTGCGATGATCTGGGCCGACCTGCTGGAAGTCAACCCGGCCACCGGTGAGAAAATCGACTACCAGGAAGTGGCCCGCCAACTGGAAGAAATTCGCAGCAAGTATGAAACCGATCAGCTTTCCGTACATATCATTGGCTTTGCCAAGATCGTTGGCGATATTGCCGAAGGGGCCAAATCGGTCATCCTCTACTTTTTCGTGGCCATCGGCATCACTGCCGTGCTGCTGTTCCTGTATTCCCGCTCTTTCCGGCTGACCTTCTGGCCCCTGCTGGTTTCCGCCGTGGCGGTGATCTGGCAGCTGGGCATACTCAAGCTGCTGGGTTACGGCATCGACCCGATGAACATGCTCACGCCCTTTCTGGTCTTTGCCATCGCGGTCAGTCATGGCGTGCAGATGATCAACGCCTGGACCACCTCGGTTGCCCGTGTGGATGGAGACGATGCGCCGCTGCAGGCATCACGAAAGGCCTTCGCCACCCTGCTGGTGCCCGGCACCATCGCCCTGCTCAGCGACACCATTGGTTTTCTCACCCTGTTACTCATCCAGATCCGCATCATTCAGGAAATGGCCATTACCGCCAGTCTGGGCGTGGCCATGATCATCCTGACCAATCTGGTACTGCTGCCGGTGCTGCTTTCCTTCGGCAAAGGGGAGAAACTGGAAA
>JALWTZ010000409.1 GCA_026993285.1 Lysobacterales bacterium
GCGCCCCTGGGTGAATTCAGCCGATTACTGGCCAGTGCGGGCGGATCTGCTGGAAAGAATCAAGCTGACTTTCGACGAAGAAGGCATCAGCATTCCCTATCCGCAACAGGATGTGCATCTGTACCAGTAATAATAATCCTCACGGCTGGCCTGAAACCGGCAACCCCGGTTTCAGGTTTCCGCCGAAAGCAGACGCTGGCGTACCGCCCATTTCTGCACGGTTTCCGGCTTGCCCAGATAAAAGCCCTGCCCGGCATCCATGCCCAGTAGGCGCAGGCGGTTGAATACCGCCTCGGATTCGATCCATTCCACCACGGTGGACAGGCCCACCGCATCTGCCATTTGTTGAACAATCTGGAAAATCCGCTCGGAACCCGGTTTTTCCTGTTCCAGCCTGCGTGTCAGCGAGCCGTCCACCTTCAGCCAGGAAATCGCCCCCTGTTCCGCCAGATCAATCACCATGCTCAGTGACGAGTAACCCGCGCCGAAATCATCGATGGCAAACACCAGGCCATGTTGCTCGTGCAGAGAGCGAATCCGATCAGACTCACGCAAGAGTGCCTGTTCGGTCAACTCCAGTACCACATCCATGCCCTGTAACGGCCCCTGACATGCCTGCAACAGTGCTTCCACATAGTCATCGGAGGCAATGCTGACCGGTGACGCATTGATAAACAGCTGCCGGGTGGTTTGTTGTAACAAGGCACCCTGCGCGGCAATGGCATCCAGCATCACACGGTCGAAACGCTCCATCAGGCCCAGTTCCAGCAGGTGATCGATCAACAAACCCACGCTGAGCTGGCGCCCGTCGGCTTCCAGTCGCCCCAATGCTTCAAAAGCCAGGGTTTCCCCATAAAAATCCGCAATGGGTTGCAACAATACGGTAACCCGCTGTTCTTTCAACAAATGACGAATATCCAGGGCCGACTCCAGCCGTTGCCGTACCCAGGTGTTGATGGGCTCCACCGCCTGCGGGCTGGCAAAGAGACGCACAGACTTGCCTTCATCATCGGCATGATGAAGAAACTGGATGATTTGGCGCAGGCTGTCCCCGTCCAGTTCATCGATCAGCGGCAAATACACCGCACCAATGTGCAAGCCGTCAGCATGCTCCTCTTCCAGCAGGCCGGCCTGGAGCACCTCCGCGTACAAGTCCTGCAAAAAATTCTCGACCCGGGCCACATCCTCGGTTTGCAGCAGCAGATAAAAATCCCCCGCCAGACCACGCACGCTGCCCACCCATTCCTGCGCCTGCCCAACCTGGGCCATCAGTACCCGCTCGATGCGGTTCAGCCAGTCATCACCGGCCGCCTCACCCTTGAGCCGGTTGATGCGCTTGAGGCCCCCGGGGTTGACCAGCACCAGAAATATCGGCACTTTCAGCTCCGCCTGCTGTTGCACATAACGGAAGAAGATGCCCAGCCGGTTGGTTTCATAATTGAAATACAGCGTGGTCAACAAGGCGGCCAGCCGGCGTACCTGCGCCACCAGCTCGTTGTAGATGACCAGGCTTTCTTCATAGGCCTCGTCCAGCAACTTGAAATACAACAGCAGGGTCTGCTCCTGAATCAGCTTGTGGTAGTGGGCCAGCTGGCGGCAGGAATGGGCATCCATACACACCATTTGCGATTCAGGGAACTGCAGGGCCCGGGAAAATTCCTGCTGCGCGCGCGAAAGGTCTTCCACAGCAGCCAGATCATGATCGCGCACCGCTTCCCGCAAGCGGGTGAACCACTGGTCATACACCCGAAGTAACAAATGACGCTTGAGCTCACCTGCATTCTGCAGCAGACTGTTCTGATCCACCGCATCCAGCAGATAGACACGAGCCACTTCCGCCCGGGTCTTGCTGAACGCGGCGGAGATTTCCAGAAAGGCCGCCACCGGATCCTCCTGATAGCGATCGGAAATTCGTACCACTTCCTGTTGCAGGAAATTGATATCCCCCATTAGCATCGTGTAGGGCAGTTCCGCTGCCAGGGCCGAATGGGCCAGCGCATGGGCGGCTTCCGTGGCCTGATCCGGCTCAAAAACCGCCGCCAGGAAGGTACGCGCCATCTGTTCCACCGGGCTACGCTGATACAGGGCTTCAAAGGTTGCCGAAAGGGGGTTGGCCTGGTGAAAGGCCCGCAATGCCTGAACCAGGCTTTCTATCTGTGATTGACTCAAAACAAACATCCTGTGGACCTGTACGGGCCTTATGTATGACACCTTACGCCTATACTGCCACAAAAAACCGGCGTGAAGAAAACACAAGATGCCCTGGAACCCGACATGCTGTACAATGTCCAATCCGATACACGGGGGCGTACCTGGATTCGACGCGGGTGTTGAAGCGCTCTGGAGCATGCCGAGGATTGCAGCTTCCCTCGTTAATCCTGTTGCAAAACCAATAGTCGCAAACGACGAAAACTACGCTCTGGCTGCTTAATCCAGCCGGACCGTCAACGAAGCTTGTCCGTAGGCTGAACTTGACGGAAATCTGATACGGAACCGCTGTCGGGGCTGTTCGCGACCCGGCGGTCAAATCAAGCGAACTCGCCAAGGGAAAGCCTGCCTGTCGGCATTCCCGCGGTTAACCTGTAGACAAGGCTAAGCATGTAGAACCAGAGGCGGATAGCTCGCGGACGGGGGTTCGACTCCCCCCGCCTCCACCACTCATCCCAGGCCCGACCGTTCTGATCGGGTTTTTTAACGTGCCTTCAATACAGATTCTGTCGTGTGCTGTTACCCAGACAGCAGAAAAACCATCCGACCTCTTGACCTGGAGTTGGCTCCAGCATTTAGACTGGCGACATTCCCTGTTTCATTGATGAGGAAAACCAATGTTGCCAACCCTCCGTATTCGTCCGTTTCTGCTGCTGTTGGCCAGTTCCATCGCCTCG
>JALWTZ010000410.1 GCA_026993285.1 Lysobacterales bacterium
TAATCTTGGCCAGTGACCAGGCCAGAATCAGAATGAGCATGGCCATGAGCATGGACTTGATGCCCCGAAACCAGGCCTCGATGGATTCTTCCAGGGTGAGAATACCCTGCAGAAGGCTCAGGCCAATGGCGACCAGGACGCCCAGTGTGGAGGCCCAGAGCAGGGCCTTGTAGGAATCGGCGCTGCCGATGATTTCTCGCAGGCTGTTGCCTTCGCCGGTAATCCACAGGCCGGCGGCTACTCCGGCAATCAGGAATACAATGGGCAGCAAGGCATTGCGCATGCGATGGGGCTGTCCCGGCTTGGGTTGCAGGGCAGCCAGTTCTTCATCGTATTCAGTATTGTGAACCGGCCCCTTGCCTTCTGCATGTTCTCCGGTCATGGCCCGTTGTTCGGCCTTGAGCATGGGGCCAAAATCCCGCCCGCTGGCACTGATCAGCAGCACAAAAAATAGGGCCAGCAGGGGGTAGAAGCTGTAGGGAATGGCGGAAAGAAAGATCTCGTAGGCGCTGGTCTGTACTCCTTCGAGGGTTTTGATGCTTTCGTCGATCAGGCCCACCTCATAGCCGATCCAGGTGGTGATCAGCGCCAGCGCGGCCACGGGCGCCGAGGTGGAATCGACGATATAGGCCAGTTTTTCGCGGGAGATTTTCAGGCGGTCGGCTACCGGCCGCAGGGTATTGCCCACCACCAGGGTATTGGCATAGTCATCGAAAAATACGGCAAAACCCATCAGGGAGGCGGTCACCTGGGCGGAACGGCGCGTGCGGGTGAAGCGGGCCATGCCTTCCACCAGACCGGCCATGCCGCCATTGGCGGAAATTACCCCCACCATGCCACCGATCATCAGGGTGAAAATGATGATGGCCGCATGGTCCGGGTCAGCCAGTGCATTCAGGATGTACTGCTGTACCACGGCCAGCAGTGAAGGGAACAGGGCGGGCCACCGCGCATCGGCCACCAGCCAGGCACCGAGCCAGATACTGACAAACAGCGCGGGAATCACCTGGCGAATCCACAGGGCCAGGCCAATGGCCAGAAGCGGTGGCAGCACGGACCAGGCGGTTGCGGCAAAACTGCTGCCGGTATCGGCGGCCCAGGCCCCTTGCGGGAGCCAGAGCAGAGCCAGCATCCAGGGCACAAGGCTTTGGGTATTCAGCCAGAAAACGCGTGCTTTCATCAGATTCCCCCCGAAACAAGAAGCCCGCATCATACAATAGGCTTAGCTGCGGACGATACCGTGCCCGATGCATCTCCCGCTTTTGCACGAGTTGTTCGTTTTTTCCGGACATGGCAACCCAGGGCATTGATTAGACTGGCCCAAAAAATTCTTGAGGTGAAAGCATGAGTAACTGGAGTGAAGGGGTGGAAGGCTGGATCAAGCAGGGCCAGCAGATGATGGCCGAACGCGCCGCACATATCCGGCGGATGAAGCGGTGCCGTTTTGATACCCTGGCCGTGCATGGCCTCTATGGCCAGCAGTCCGCGTTGCAGAATCAGGGCTCCATACTGGAACCGGCCTATCTGTCGCCGTCACAGCATTTTGCCGACAGCGACCAGATGGAAGCGGCGCTGGCCTACCAGTTGCCTGCCTGGGTGTATTCCCGCATCCACAACCCCACGGTGGGCTGGCTGGAAGATACCCTGGCGCTGATGGAAACCTATGGCAGCGACATGGAAGCAGCCTGCTGCGCCACCGCATCCGGCATGGCTGCCATCTTCATGGCCACCAACCCGTTGCTGACGCATCCGGAAACGGGCATGAATATCGTGGCCAGCGCCCAGTGCTACGGTGGCACCTTCATGCTGTTCAGCGAACGCTATGCCCGGGAGCGGGGCGTGGAAATCCGCTGGGTGGAAAACCCGCTGGATCTGCAGCAATGGGCGGATGCCATGGATGACAAGACCCGTTTTGTCTATGGGGAAATGCCCAGCAACCCCGGCCTGGCCGTGTTTGATATTGCCGGGGTGGCCGCGCTGGCCCATGAACGGGAGATTCCGCTGATCGTGGACAGTACCATCGCCACGCCCGCGCTGATGCGCCCGTTGCTGCTGGGCGCGGATATCGTGGTGCATTCGGTCAGCAAGATCATGGCTGCCAGCGGCATGGCCATAGCCGGGGCGGTCGTTTCACGCCCGGAGGTGGTCAGCCGCCATCTGGAAGAAAACCTGCGGGAAAACTATGCCTTGCAGATGAAGCTGTTGCCCTTCCGCGATCACGGCCCGGGCCTGAGCCCCTTCAACGCCCTGATGGTGCTCAATGACCTGCGTGCCCTGCGCAGCCGCGTAGACCAGATGAGCCAAAGCGCCCTGGCCATCGCCCGTTTCCTCAATGACCACCCGGCGGTGGAAGCCGTGGGCTATCCGGGGCTGGAAAACCATCCGTCACACGATTTGGCCAAAACCCAGATGCGGCTGGTGGATGTCGGGCAGGATGACGAGCGTTACGGCTATCTGCTCAGCTTCAATGTGCGCGGTGGTGCCCGGGCGGCACGCCGGGTGATGGACCGCTTGCAGATGATCTACCGGGCCACCGATCTGGGCCGGGTCAAGACCGTGGCCACCATTCCGGCCATTTCCACCCACCAGCAGCAGGGTGAGGAAGGCCGGGCACTGGCGGGGATCCCGGCCAACCAGATTCGCCTGTCCGCCGGCATGGAAGATGTGCGCGATATCATTGCCGATCTGGAGCAGGCGCTGGAAGTGGCCTGAAAGGGCGGATAACAAACACCGGCCTGGATTCTCCCGGGCCGGTGTTTTTGTTTCAAGGTCTGGATTTCAGTCGCCGTCGAGCAGATTGCCCAGGCTGCCCAGTACCGAGCCCTCACCCTGGCTGCCACCCCGCTGGGGCGCGGCGGCCAGCATGCGTCCGGCC
>JALWTZ010000411.1 GCA_026993285.1 Lysobacterales bacterium
CGGGCATACCGCTACAACCGGTTGTTGCAGCGGGAAGAGCTGCAATACATCAATCACGACTGTTCCGACAGCGGCTTTGAGGGTATCCGCGCCCAGGATATTCTGCCGCTGCTGGTGGAGCGGTTTCATTTCGAGCTGTTTATTCCCTTCGCCAATATCATCATGGTGTTTATCGACCGGCCATTCGGGCACAATTTCGACGCCCAGGCCGAGTGGGACCGGGATTTCATCGACCGGGTACACCAGGCGGATGATGCGGCCATTCTCGATGGCCGCATCAAGCCGACCCAGATGATCGCGGCGATGAAGAAAGCCCCGGTGGCCGAAACCCGGCTGCGTGATCCGCGCTTGACACCCGCGTTCTGCATCCGGGAAACTGGCGAGAACCCACAGGGCCTTCACGCAACTTGATTCCGCTTTTTCCTGCTATCCAGACCACCCGCCTGTGTCTTCGCCCCTTGCGGCTGGAAGACGCGCGGGCCGTGAGCACCCTGGCGGGCAACTGGAATGTGGCCCGTTACACGCTGCGGGTGCCGCACCCCTATACGCTGGAGATGGCGGAAGCCTGGATCCGGCAGACCTGGCAGAGCCGGGAAAGGGGCGAGGGGCTGGTGCTGGCGATGGAGCAGCGGGCCGAAGCGGTGTTGCTGGGGGTGATCGGGCTGGAATACACCGGCCCGGATGCAGCGGATCTGGGCTATTGGGTGGGTGAGCCCTGGTGGGGTCAGGGCTATGCCACCGAGGCGGTGCGGGCCATGCTGGCGCTGGGTTTCGATCGTTTGGGCCTGCGGGTGATCGGTGCCGAGCATCTGGCTTCCAACCCCGCTTCCGGGCGGGTGATGCAAAAGGCTGGCATGGTGCATGTCGCTTCCCTGATCCGCCCGGACCGGGACGGGCGCAGGGTACCGGTGGAACGCTACCAATTGCGCAACGGTGATCTTGCCGATTCATGAGCCGCAAACTGCCCGGATGACTGGGTTTTTGCCCCATCCGCGGGTAATATGGCGCCTTTGCCAAAGCTGGGTGCATCATGACAGTACTGGAACAGGCCTATCAGGATCATCGTGAAGGAAAGCTCAAGGAGGCCGAGCAAGGCTACCGGGCGGTTCTCAAGGAAGAGGGCGAACACCCCGATGCCTTGCATTTTCTGGGCATCATCCATCATCAGAAAGGCGAGCTGGAGCGGGCGGAGAACTGGCTGCGCCGGGCCTTGAAAGCAGCACCGGAGCACGGTGCCATCCGGAACTCGCTGGCTGCAGTGCAGATGGACGCGGGGCAATTGGAAGCAGCCGAGCAAAATGTACGCGAGGCGCTGGAGCTGGACCCCAACCTGCACGAAGGCTGGTTGAACCTGGCACAAATCCATCTGCGCCGCCGGCAGATGGATGAAGCCTTGCAGGCGTTGAACACCGCACTGAAAATCGACCCGGATGACCTGGCGGCGCAACACCTCATGGGCCAGTTGCTGGTGGAACGCGGCGAGGTGGAGCAGGGGCTGAAATACCTGCAGAGCGCCGCCGACCGGCAGAAGGATGACCCGGCCCTGCTGGCCGCCACGGCGCGTGCCATGGTGCTGACCGGTGCCTACGCCACGGCTGCCGCCCTGCTGGACCGGGCCGTGATGTTGCGACCGGAATTTCACGCGGCCTGGTGCCTGGCCACGCATGCACTGGTACACAATGGCCAGCTGGACGAGGCCCGGGGTACCGTGGAGAAGGCACGCAAGCTGCAGCCCGATCATCCGCTCACCCGCTCTGCCGAAGCTGTGCTGGCCGCCGGAACAGGCGACTGGCCCACGGTGCTGGAAAAACTCAAGCCTATTGCCGCCGCGCCGGATGCGGAAATTCTCGATCTGCGCAATCTGGCCATGGCCCTGGGTTACAGTGGTTTCTACCGTGATGCCGCCACCATTCATGAACGCATGGCACGGCACGTACATGCCACTGCCGCCGACTGGCGGGCCTTTCTGGAGGCGCTGGCCTTCACCGGCCAGCACCACCGCCGTGGCCCGGCGGTTGAACAGGCCCTGCGGCAATTCCCGGATGACACGGGCCTGCAGCAACACGCTGCCTTGTACTACACCGAGGCCATGCAGTATGACCAGGCCCTCCCCCTGTTCACCGCCCTGCGGGAAAGGCAGGCCCTGACCTTGCCGGTGCGGCTGGCGGAAATCAGCATATTGCTGCGCAGCGACCAGGCGGAGGCCGCCCTGCGGGCGCTGGATGAACTGGCGGCGGTACCGGAGTGGAAACCGGACATCAATGCCCTGCTGTTGCGCGCACGGGTGCTGGACAGGCTGGAGCGTTATTCGGAGGCGGAAGAGCATCTGCAGGCTGCCCAGGGTGCACTGGCGCAATTGCTGCAGGATGGCGAGCAACGCCGGGAGCAGGTGTTGCAACAGCTGCAAGCCTGTCTGGATGCCGAGCTGCCGGAAGGGCTGTCTGCCGATCATGTGGAAGACGGCCCGGTCAAGGTGTTGCTGCTGGCTGCCCTGCCCGGCAGTGGGCTGGGCCAGCTTTTGCGCCAGTTGCAGCACCAGGGCAAGGTCCAGTTGCTGACCGACCGTATCAGTGGCCAGAACAGCCGTGAGGATTTTATCAGCCAGGCAGTGACACAGGTGGAAGATGCCGTTACGCTGAACCGGCTGAAAAAACGCTATTTTGCCCAGATCCGCGCACTGGGCGGCTTGCAGGCCGGCACGCTGGTGGTGGATGTGCTGCCGTTGCCCTGGTTTTTCAATCCGCTCATTCAGCGGGTACTGCCAGAGGCCACCCGCCTGTGGGTAGGGCGGGATCCCCGTGACCTGCAATTGCATCAGCGCTTTTTCGCACTGGAGTATCTGCCGCTGGGTGTGCAGGCACCGGGGCAGGTGGCCGAAATGTTGCAACCGGTGACTCAACTTTTGCAGATGCAGGACGATATCCAGCAGCGCGACGGGCAAGTGTGGATCGACCAGCCGGTACAGGCCCTGGAAGCCGTACAGGCCCTGACCGGGCAGGTACTGGAAGTCACGGATGCAGCGCCGGGGGGTGACTATCTGCCGGCCGGGCACTGGCAACACTATAGCAACGGGCAAGATGGATAAACTGGAACAACTGCATCCGGCGATGGGTACGCCGGTGAAATTGGTCTTTTCCGATCCGGCACTGGAGGCGGGCAGTTGTCTGCTGGGTTACTGGCCGGGACGCTCGCTGATGGTGCGAACCCCGTTGCGGGAAGGCAAACCCATGCTGTTCAAGCAGGGGCGGCAGGTGCGGGTGACTTTCATGCAGGCCCGGGCAGTGGTGGGTTTCAATACGGAAGTGATGCAGGAATGTCTGCATCCCTACCCGTATTTGCATCTGGAATGGCCGGAGGAGGTTGAGCAGGTGGTGGTGCGCAAGGCACCGCGGGCCGAAGTCAGCCTGATTGCGGCAGTATTGATCGAAGGGCAGGAAGAGGAGGCGGGCCGCATTGTGGATTTGAGCCGCAATGGTTGTGGCCTGCGGCTCAAATCGACCACCACCGTACTGGAAGAAGACGCCATACAGTTACGCTTTCGGGTGCAGTTGAGTGGCGTGGAGCAGTTCTTCAACCTGGATGGCGTGGCCCGTTCCGTGGAAGAGACGAAGGAAAAAACCCTGGTCGGGGTGGAGTTTGTCGAAGTGCCCGCCAAACAGCAGGCCCTGCTGGAGGCTTATGTGAATCAGGAGCTGGTGCGCAAGGCCCAGCCGCTGTGATCGCCGCGCCATGAGCCTGATTCAACTGTTGTTGCTGGCGATCATGCAGGGGCTGACCGAGTTCCTGCCCATTTCCAGCTCGGCCCATCTGATTCTGCTTTCACGACTGCTGGGCTGGCCGGATCAGGGGTTGGTGCTGGATGTGGCCGCCCACTTGGGCACTTTGCTGGCCGTGCTGTGGCATTTTCGCGACAAGCTGCCGGAGATGCTGCAACCGGCTAGGCAAAATCCCCAGGGCCAGCCCTCGTTGTTCTGGCTGTTACTGCTGGCCAGCCTGCCGTTGGCCGCCGTGGGCTATCTTTCCGCCGATTGGGTGGAAGCGCATCTGCGCAGCGAAGTGGTGATTGCCTGGTCTACCATCATTTTTGGCGTGTTGCTGGGGTTGGCCGACCGCCTGCCGATGGCGCGCGCCCACCTGAATACGGGGCGGGCATTGACCGTGGGCCTGGCCCAGTGCCTGGCGCTGATTCCGGGCACTTCTCGTTCCGGCGTCACCATGACCGCCGGCCTGTTTCTCGGCCTGGGGCGGGTGGAGGCGGTGCGCTTTGCCATGTTGACGGCCATTCCAGCCACGGGCATGGCGGGTGGCTATGGCCTGTTGAAAATGCTGCAGCAGGGCCATGCGGTGGCCTGGGCGGATTTTTTGCTGGTCACCGGGCTTTCCGCATTCACCGGCTGGCTGGGCCTGCGTTTTATTCTCCATTGGGCGGAACAGGCCAGCCTGCGCCTGTTTGTGTATTACCGCCTGGCATTGGGCCTGGCCTTGCTTCTCAGTCAGTGAGTCATCGATATGCACCCATATGGTGCGCATATTTGCCATTTGCACGATTGTAGTGCAAACTGTCCGGGTAAACGATGCCGTATCCCCAGCAAAATCAATCTCTTGGCATTCGCACCATTTTGGCACAATACTTGCGGTAGTGTTTCACCCAAACCAATCGCTCGAGGAGCCTACCATGTCTGCAGACAATGTACTCAAGATGATCAAGGACCACGATGTCAAATTCGTGGATTTGCGTTTCACCGACACCCTGGGCAAGGAACAGCATGTCACCATGCCAGCTTCCGTGGTGGATGAAGACCTGTTTGAAAGCGGCAAGATGTTCGATGGGTCTTCCATCGCCGGCTGGAAGGGCATCAACGAATCCGACATGATCCTCATGCCGGAAGCCGAAACCGCCGTGCTGGACCCATTCTCCGAAGTTTCCCAGCTGAACATCCGCTGTGACATCCTTGAGCCCAGCACCATGCAGGGTTATGAACGCGACCCCCGTTCCCTGGCCAAGCGCGCCGAGGCCTATCTCAAGTCTTCCGGCATTGGTGATACCGCCTTCTTCGGCCCCGAGCCCGAGTTTTTCGTCTTCGACGATGTGCGTTGGGGCGACGAGATGAAGGGCAACTTCTATCAGGTGGATTCTTCCGAAGCCTCCTGGAATTCCGAAGCCGAATACCGTGACGGCAACATTGGCCACCGTCCGGGCGTGAAAGGCGGCTATTTCCCGGTGCCGCCGGTGGATTCCCTGCACGACGTGCGTGCCGCCATGGTGATGACCCTGGAGGCCATGGGCGTGCCGGTGGAAGTGCATCACCACGAAGTGGCCACTGCCGGCCAGTGCGAAATCGGCACCCTGTTCAACACCCTGGTGAAGAAGGCCGACGAGGTGATGACCCTGAAGTACGTGGTGCACAACGTGGCCCACAGCTTCGGCAAAACCGCCACCTTCATGCCCAAGCCGCTGGTGGGTGACAACGGCAGCGGCATGCATGTGCACCAGTCCATTGCCAAGGGTGGCGAGAACCTGTTTGCCGGTGACGGCTACGGTGGCCTGTCCGACCTGGCCCGTTACTACATTGGCGGTATCTTCAAGCATGCCAAGGCCATTAACGCCTTTGCCAACGCCTCCACCAACAGCTACAAGCGTCTGGTACCCGGTTTCGAGGCCCCGGTGCTGCTGGCCTACTCCGCCCGCAACCGTTCCGCTTCCTGCCGCATTCCCTATGTGAACAGCCCCAAGGCCCGTCGTATCGAGATCCGCTTTGGTGACTCCATCGGCAATGTCTACCTGACCTTTGCCTCCATGTTGATGGCCGGCCTGGACGGTATCAAGAACCAGATCGATCCCGGTGAGCCCATGGACAAGGATCTCTACGATCTGCCGCCCGAGGAAGAGAAGCAGATCCCGCATGTGGCCGCTTCCCTGGATGAAGCTTTGGCCGCGCTGGATGCCGATCGTGAATTCCTCACCGCCGGTGGTGTGTTCACCGATGACATGATTGATGCCTATATCGAACTGAAGATGGAAGAAGTCAACCGCTTCCGCATGACCACCCACCCGGTGGAGTTCGATATGTACTACTCCAACTGATCGGCATCATTCAAACCCCGTGGCACAGGGAAGTGCCACATCCGGTACAGGAACCGGACGGGCTGTTGACAGTCCGAATCTGCAGGCAGGGCCATCCGGTGCTGCCGTTTGTTTACCGCCAAGGGAGTGAAATCATGAAACTTCGATTGCTGTCTGTTCCGTTGATGCTCTTCAGCCTGATGTTGTCCGCCGCACCGGTCTACAAGCATGTGGATGCACAAGGCCATGTGACCTATTCCGACAAGCCGTCGAATGACGATGACCAGCCGGTCGAGCTCAAGCCGGTGAGCGTCATACCGGGCAGAAAAGTGGCGAAACCGGTGGCAAAACGGCCTGCACAGGACGATCAGGAGCGGAAGGAAAAACCGGTGAAGTACCGCCTGGAGTGGCTGCATCCCCAGCCGGAACAGACGTTCCGCAATACCGGCGGGCAGATCGAGGCGGATTTGAAAATTCAGCCATCCCTGCCCGAGGGTACGCGGATAGAGTTGTGGCTGGATGGCGAGAAAAAGGCCAAATGGCAGGGTGCGCCCGTGACCCTGACTGAAGTCTGGCGTGGACAGCATACACTGGAGGCGCGAGTGGTCAACGCCGAAGGCAAAACGCTTGCCCGTTCCAGCGTAACCTTTTTCATGCACCAGTCATCCCTGCTGATTTCCACCCCCATTCAGGATGGAGGCTGATCGTGCAAGCGCTTGTGCAGCCGAAGGTGCCCTGCGTGGAAGCACTGGAATGGCTGCAGACACCGGTACTGTTGCTGACATCAGCAGGGGATCTGGATTGGCTCAATCCGGCCGCGGAGGATCTGTTTGGTTGCTCTCTCAGGCGCGGCCAGGGCCAACCGCTGTCCCGGCTGGTGAACAACCCGGAAGTGCTGACGGCACTGGTGGACAAGGCGCGTCAGCGCCAGGGCAGCCTGCAGGAACTGGTTCTGGAGCTGTCCCTGTTGCAGGGAAAAACGCTCCACGCCACCTGCACCTGTACGCCCCATGAAAGCGGGTTTGTGCTGGAAATACACCCCACACAACCACTGATACGCCATCTGGAGCGTGAACAGGCTTATCACAAGCGCCGTTTGCTGGAAAATTTTCTCAAGGGCATCGCCCATGAGGTCAACAACCCACTGGGTGGCATGCGGGGTGCGGCACAGTTGTTGCGCCGCCAGTTGAAGGCGGAGCAGACCCCCTATGCCGATATCATCATTGCCGAAATTGACCGTTTGCATACGCTGGTCAAGCGTTTTCGGGAAAAGCCCGCCATGCAGGACAAGGAAGCCACCAATGTACACGCGTTGCTGGAGCGGGTAATCACCCTGGTGCAGGCTGAATTTCCCGATACGCTACAGGTGGAGCGTCGTTACGACCCCAGCCTGCCGGCGGTGCAGTTGTTTCCCGACCCCATGGTTCAGGCACTGCTCAATCTGTTTCGCAACGCCGTTCAGGCCCAGGCTCGTGTGATTACCGTGGAAACCGCCATCGATTTTGAAACCATCCTGCCGGCCAGGGGGCATCGCCACAGCCTGCGCATTCGCATTACCGATGATGGCCAGGGCATTCCCGATGAACTGCGCGACAAGCTGTTCATGCCCATGATCACTGGCCGGGCCGAGGGAACCGGTATTGGCCTGTCCCTGGTGCAGGAAATCATTCTGCAACATCAGGGCTTGATCCAGTTTGAATCCCGGCCCGGCCGAACCAGTTTTCAACTGAACCTGCCCATGGAGAAAAGTGATGGCGCATGAAGTCTGGGTAGTGGATGATGACGATTCCATCCGCTGGGTGCTGGAACAGGCCTTGCGGCAGGAAGGGTTGGACATACGCAGCTTTTCCAACGCGGATGATGCCATGCAGGCGCTGTCCCGGTCCCAGCCGGATGCGCTGTTGACCGACATCCGCATGCCGGGGCTGGATGGCCTGGAAATGATGGAGCGGGTACATCAACTGGCACCCCAGTTGCCGGTGATCGTCATGACGGCACACACGGATCTGGACAGCGCCGTCTCCGCCTATCATCGTGGTGCTTTCGAATACCTGCCCAAGCCGTTTGATATCGATGAAACCCTGACCACGGTCAGGCGGGCCCTGGAAAGCCGCGCGCCTGCGGAAGCGCCAAAAACCACCGCGGGTGGTGGCTTTATCGGCAATGCCCGCGCCATGCAGGAAGTGTTTCGCCTGATCGGGCGCTTGTCCAAATCCGAGCTCAGTGTGCTGATCACCGGAGAAACCGGCACTGGCAAGGAAGTGATCGCCCGTACCCTGCACGAAACCTCGCCTCGTGCAGATGGCCCCTTTGTTGCCATCAACACCGCCGCCATTCCCGCCGAGCTTTTGGAGTCGGAACTGTTCGGCCACGAAAAGGGTGCCTTCACCGGCGCGCAGGCGGCCCGGGCCGGCCGTTTCGAGCAGGCCCATGGCGGTACACTGTTTCTCGACGAAATTGGTGACATGCCCGCTTCCATGCAAACCCGTCTGTTGCGGGTGCTCGCCCAGGGCGAGTTTTTCCGGGTGGGTGGGCACCGGATGATTTCCGTGGATGTACGCATTCTTGCCGCCACCCACCAGGATCTGGAAGCCAAGGTACGCAAGGGCGAGTTTCGTGAAGATCTGTACCACCGTCTGAATGTGGTCAAGATCCATGTGCCGCCCCTGCGCGAACGCACCGAAGACATCCCGGCGCTGGTGGAACATTTTCTCCAGCGGGCAGCGGAGGATACCGGCTTGGAACAGAAATGGATTTCACCCGAAGCGCTGGATGCGCTGGCTGTCTACCCCTGGCCGGGCAATGTGCGTGAACTGGAAAACTTCTGCCAGCGGATGACCGTCATGGCCCCCGGGGATGCCATTCAATTCAGTGACCTGCCGGAAGAGATGACCGGGCGGGTGCAGGCAGACGGGCAGGAACAGGCCTGGGAAAATCATTTGCGCCAGTGGGTGGCCGAGCAATTGCGAAAGGGTGTGCCGGAACTGGCCCAGGTGGTGACCCAGCGGGTGGAGGCGATCCTGATTCGTGAAGCTCTTCATGCCACCGGCGGGCGCAAGCGGGATGCGGCCGAGCGGCTGGGATGGGGGCGCAATACCCTCACGCGCAAGCTGGGGCTGGTGGGAGAGCCTGCGGGGAAATAAGGCACCTAGGCTTTTGTCTTGAACTTGTGTGCCAGTGAATGGATCAGTGTGCGGCAAATTGGATCACAGCTTCCAGATTGCGACTCAGTGCCTGGCCGAGTGATAGGGCACATTTTCCTGCCTGATGCTTCTGCAGCAGGTCATGAATATCCGGATAGCCCAAGTAAACACGACCGGTAGCAGCCTGCCAGACTGCTATCCGAACAGGCAAGGTCGTGGCCAGGTTTTGGGAACAGGCGAGCAGGCGGGTATCCAGCCCGTGGTTGCTCAAGGCCAGTGTAGCAGTGGGTCGGAGTTGCCCACGGCTGTGCTGGTCATAACGCAATGGCCCGTGGATGCTCATGCCGCGTTGGGTGGCGGCCTGTTGCAGGCGAGCCCAAGTCTGGGTGAAATTGTGCTGGCTGGCTACCCAGTGTTCACCATCGGGTGGCGTATTGCCCTGCGCACACACTTGAAAGGAAAACAGCAACAAGCTTACCAGCCTGAACATCCTTTCACTCCCGCAGCCAAGGTATACAAAAGGACTCTACCTTCAAGCGGTAGAACATGCAATAACGCCTTCGGGAAGTGGCAGGCTATTGGCTGTAACGCATGCGGGTGCCGCAACTGTGGGATAAGCGGATTTCCTCGGCTGTCAGTTGTTTCGGAAAATAACAGCCGGAGATACTGGCCTTGTTGATGCTGGCCCCTTCCAGTCTGGATTTGCTGAAGTCGATACCGCGCAAGTCGGTCTGATGGAAATAGGCATTGCTGAAATCCACGCCATCGGCGTTGATGCCACGCAGATCGAGTCCGCGAAAATCCAGACCCGTCAATCGGATGGGTAGTTTGTGGTTTTTCTTTTTCTCGTTGAATCCGGCCACATCGTCGCAACGGAGCAGCTGGTACAGCTCATCATCAATGATTTTGGGTTCTTCCTGCATGTTATACCTCCCAGATAATCTGGCCTTTCAGAGTATACGCCAATGCTTGGGGATGAGAATGTTCACGGAAGAAAAAAGGGTGGGTCATCCTTGACCCGGGGGGGAGGGTTGAAATGATGAATTACCTGACTGCCAAGGGGGGTGGTCGATCAGTCGGGCTGATGGGCTAGATCAAGACCAGCTTCAGGACCTGCTTGATGATAAAGCTGAATATGCCCAGGCCCAGTACCAAAAAGATGATAAAGGTGCCATAGCGTCCGGCCTTGGAATCCTGCGCCAGTTTCCACATGATGAAGCCCATGTAGCCAATCAGGAAGCCAAGGCCGATAGGCAGGGCGATTTGCTGAAACTGTTGCTCATCCATCTTGGTTGTTCATTCTACATGATTTTCTAATATAAGCAACACCTAATATGAGATAGTTGGTTTTTTGACCAGCACAGCCCGTCAAGCCGGCTGGAGTTGGTAGGACTGCAGTTGCCGCGCGAAGTTCTGCAGGGCGGTAATGCCACTGCGTTCGGCTTCCTCACACCAGGCTTTCAACTGCTGGAGCAATTGCTCGGGCTGGGTGGTATGCCGTTCCCAGAGCGTCAGCAGTCGTTGTCGGTGCTCATGTACAACCTTCAGTTGTTGCCATTGTTCCAGCCAGTGCTGCAAGGTGGCATCGGCCTTGCGGCTGAGAAAGCGTCGCTCGGCACGCATCAGCCTGCGCCCCTTGCGCAATACGCGCCGTACTGAAAGGCGATGCTGTCGAGCCTCTTCCTGCAATACGGGAATCATCACCTGTCGGTAGTAGTCGCTCATCACGGTGAAGCGGTGGAGAAACAGGGCTTTCAGGGTTTGTTCGTCCAGCCGGGCATCACGGCGGCTGCGGCTCAGGTGTGGTGCTTCACGTAGTACTCGCGCCAGGCCCAGTACACGCATCAGGCGAATGCATTGCCAGCCAATATCAAGTTCCCAGGGTTTCATGGAAAAGCGCGCGGAGCTGGGAAAAGCATGGTGATTGTTGTGCAGCTCCTCGCCACCGATAAAAAAGGCAATGGGCAGCAGGTTGGTGGCGGTGTCCTGGGTGATGAAGTTGCGATAGCCCCACCAGTGCCCGGCCCCGTTGATGACGCCTGCAGCCCAGAAGGGGATCCAAA
>JALWTZ010000412.1 GCA_026993285.1 Lysobacterales bacterium
GGCAGGGATGCGCCGGCGGCACGCGCTTTCAGGTGCTGATGCCGATAGCGGCCACGCGCCGCATTCCACAAGCTCTCCAGTGCCGGCGTGGCGCTACCCAATACCACGGGAATATCCAGCCTGCGACCACGGGCCACGGCCAGATCCCGCGCGTGGTAACGAAACCCTTCCTGCTGCTTGTAGGAGCTGTCATGTTCCTCATCCACCACGATCAGGCCCAGATCGGCAAAGGGCGTGAATACCGCCGAGCGTGTGCCCACCACCACCGCCGCGGCGCCCTGCCTCGCCTGCCAGTGCACCCGTTGCCGCTCCCGGTCGCTCAAGCCGGAATGCAGGGCCAGTACCGGCCAGCCGGTGCCCTGCTCCAGCCGCTGGAGCAATTGTGGCGTCAAGCCGATTTCCGGCACCAGCACCAGTACCTGCCGCCCCTGTTGCAGCACCTTTTCCATCATGGCCATGTAGACCTCGGTCTTGCCGCTGCCGGTCACCCCCTGTAACAGGGTGGTATGGAACCGCTGCATTTCCAGGGCATCCACCACCTGCTGCTGGGCCGGATTGAGCACATGCCTGGCCGGTGGCCCGGCCGCCTGTGCACGGGGCAAGGGCACGGCCTGTACCCAGCCGCTCTGCTCCAGGTGTCGAAGATGCCTGCGCCAATGCTTGTGGAAGGCCCTCAAACTGGCAGCAGAACGGGGTTGTTGCAGGTAATCCATCATCGCCTGGCGCACCGGCGCACGCTTGAAACCCTGATCTCGCAATCTCTCCAGCCCCGCTTCCGTGGCCTGCCAGAAGCCATCATCGGCCGGTTGCAGCGCCCGCCCTTCCCGCAACGGCACAGGCAGGGCGGTAAACAGCACCTCGCCCAACGGGTGCTGGTAATAGCTAGCAGCCCAGTTCAGCAGCCACCACAGATCCTTGCTATAGACCGGAGTCTCGTCCAGCACGGCCTCAATGGTCGCCACGCGATCTTCCGGCAAGTCACAATGCTCGCGTACATCCACCACCACAGCGATTGCCTTGCGGTTTGCAAAAGGCACCCGCACCCGGCAACCCGGCCACGGCACAGGCTGGCCTGGCGGCAGGGCATAGGTGAAGGTTCGGTACAATGGCAGCGGCAGGGCCACTTGCAACCACATGGGCATTTCCTTGAGCATGTCCGCACGCATCTTACCCCATAGCCCGTCTGTACCACCCTAGGATTCCGCCCAATCCGTGGAAAAACCGGCTTTGCGGCGCATTGTGGCCTTGCATTGTGCGGGCACTGGTCATAGAATGTGCGGCTCTTTTCAGCCCAGTCGATTATGGAGTATCTATGCCCAGCGTGAAAGTTCGTGAAAACGAGCCCTTTGAATACGCTCTGCGTCGTTTCAAGCGTTCCTGTGAAAAAGCCGGTGTGCTGGCCGAAACCCGCCGCCGCGAGTTCTATGAAAAGCCCACCCAGGAGCGCAAGCGCAAGAAAGCCGCTGCCGTCAAGCGTCACTTGCGCCGCATGTCCCGCGATATCACCCGCCGCACTCGCATGTACTGAGGCGGGCCATGGCCCTCTTGCAGCAACTGCAGGATGACATGAAAACCGCCCTCAAGGCCGGTGACAAGCCGCGCCTGGGGGTGATTCGCATGGCCATCGCCGCCATCAAGCAACGGCAGATTGACGACCAGAAAACCCTGGACGACGCCGGCGTGCTGGCGGTGATCGAGAAAATGGTCAAGCAACGCAAGGATTCCGAAAGCCAGTACCGCGAAGCCGGCCGAAACGAGCTGGCCGATCAGGAAGCCTTCGAGATCGAAGTGCTCCAGACCTATCTGCCCCAGCCACTTTCCGAAGCCGAGCTGGATGCGCTCATTGCCCAGTGCCTGGAAGAGACCGGTGCCAGCAGCATGAAAGACATGGGCAAGGTCATGGGCCTGGTCAAGCAAAAGGCCCAGGGCCGGGCGGACATGCAGCAGGTCAGCGCGAGGGTAAAGGCTGCCCTGGGCAGCTGAACGCCCCACTGCTGGTATCCCCATGGCCGGCAAAATTCCCGAAACCTTTATTCAACAACTGCTGGAACGCATTGACATCGTCGATGTCATTCAGCCCCGTGTCAGCCTGAAACGGGCCGGACGGGAATACCAGGCCTGCTGCCCCTTTCACAACGAGAAAACCCCCTCCTTTACCGTCAGCCCGGAAAAGCAGTTCTACCACTGTTTCGGCTGTGGCGCCCATGGCAGCGCCATCGGCTTTCTCATGCAATTCGACGGCATGGAGTTCACCGACGCGGTGGAGGAACTGGCCGCCATGGTCAACATGGAAGTACCCCGCGAAGGCCATGCCGGCGGCCCGCGCCGCGATGTACGCAACCTGCAGGATCTGATGCTGCAAGTGACCCGCTGGTACCGGCAACAGCTGCATGCCAGCGACAGCGCGCGCCAGTATCTGCAACAACGCGGCCTCAAACAGCGCATCATCGACCTGTTCGAACTGGGCTATGCGCCGGAACACTGGGATGGCCTGCTGCGGGCCTTTCCGAAGCAAACCGCCCTGCTGCAACAGGGTGGGCTGCTTTCCAGCAATGATCAGGGCCGGCGCTACGACCGCTTCCGCCAGCGTATTCTTTTCCCCATCCACAACCGCCGTGGCCAGGTCATCGGCTTCGGCGGCCGCCTGCTGCAGGGTGACGGCCCCAAATATCTCAACTCACCGGAAACGGCCCTGTTCCACAAGGGGCGCGAACTCTACGGCCTGTGGAAGGCCCGCAAGCACGAGCGCACGCGCGAACAGATCATCGTGGTGGAAGGCTACATGGATGTACTGGCACTGGTGCAGGCCGGTTTCGGCAACACCGTGGCCACACTGGGCACGGCCACCACGGCCGA
>JALWTZ010000413.1 GCA_026993285.1 Lysobacterales bacterium
GGAAAGTGCACGAAGGAGATGAACGCAAGGAAAAACGGCTGATCCAGGCCATCGAGAAAGGGGAAATTCACGCCTGGGTACAACCCATATACAAACTGCCGGAACTCCGGCAAACCGGCGTGGAATTGCAGGGCTTCTGGCGCCCGGATGGGGTGCATTGGCGTGCCCTGTCCCTGGACTGGTCTTTCCTGGAGCGTTTTGGCCTGGCACGCAAGGCTGAGCGTTTGTTGCTGCAGCAGGCGCTGTCGGCACTGCGGCGCATGGAAGATGCCGGTATTGTATTGCGCTGTGGCTTCAATTTACCCGTGGCCGCGCTGCTGGATCGGAAACTGGAAAGCTTCCTGAAAGAACAGATGGATCAGGCCGGCCTGCCACCCGAGCGACTGGTGCTTGAAATCGCGGATGTGGACATGCATGCCATGGGTGAGCTGGAAGAAATCACCCTGCATCATCTGGCGGATTCTGGCTTCACCCTGGCACTGGACCATTTCGGAGCCGGTTTATCCTCCCTGTCCCTGCTCAAGTGCCTGCCGTTGAAAGTGGTCAAGCTCGATCAGCCGCTGTTACGGCAGTTGTCCGTGGAAGAACAGGAAATCTGGGATCGGGTCGTGGTGCTGGGCAAGCAGCGGGGGCTGGACATGTTGCTGGCTGGTGTGGAAAGTCAGGAAGAATACGAACAGGCCTGCGCCATCGGCGTGGATTTTATCCAGGGCCCCTTCCTGCATGAGCTGATCGCCCTGAAGGATTTCGAAAACCGGGTCGCTCGCAAGGGGTTGGCCGCACTCCAACCCCATTGATGCTGGCCGCGTACAGGCAAACATCGAAAGTTTTATCCACCGCCCTGGCATTTGCTGTATAGTGGCGGCTGATTCGGGTACACAGGCCGGTGGGTACCCCGCGGAATTGATTGGATTCCCCGTTTTTACTTTCCCCTTACCGGTGGGCGATTCTTCAGAATGGCTCGGCATATCCGGAGCATTCCTGAATGAATTTCGAACAACTGGGCCTTGCGCCCGAGCTGTTGCGTGCGGTTGCGCAACAAGGTTACACCCAGCCCACACCTATCCAGCAAAAGGCCATACCCCTGGTGTTAGAGGGGCAGGACCTGATGGCCTGTGCCCAGACCGGCACGGGCAAGACCGCGGGTTTTACCTTGCCGATACTGCATCGCATGCATGCACGGCAAGAACGCCGTGGCATCATTCACACACTGGTTTTGACACCCACCCGAGAGCTGGCAGCCCAGGTGGGCGAGAATCTGGCTGCCTACGGTCAGCATTTGCCCTATCGCTCGCTGGTGGTCTTTGGTGGCGTAAAAATCGGCCCGCAGATTCGCCGGCTGCAACAGGGTGTGGAAATTGTCGTGGCTACGCCTGGCCGCCTGCTGGATCTGGCCCAGCAGGGCGCAGTGGATCTTTCACAGGTCAGCACGCTCATTCTGGACGAGGCCGACCGTATGCTGGACATGGGCTTTATCCACGATATCCGCCGCATCATCCGCCTGCTTCCGCCGCGTGAAAAACGGCAAAACCTGCTGTTTTCCGCCACTTTTTCCCGGGAAATTCGCCAGCTGGCCTCGGGGTTGATGAATGATCCGGTATCCGTGGAAGTGGCCCCGGAAAACACCACCGCCGAGCGTATTGAACAGCGGGTGCACCCCGTGGACAAGCATCGCAAGCGTGAACTGCTCAGCCACATGATTGGCCGGGGCAACTGGCAGCAGGTGCTGGTGTTTACCCGTACCAAGCACGGCGCCAATCGCTTGAGCCAGCAACTGGAAAAGGATGGGCTTAAGTCGGCGGCCATCCATGGCAACAAGAGTCAGGCGGCGCGAACCCGTGCCCTGCAAGGTTTCAAGGCCGGCAAGATTCGCGTGCTGGTGGCCACGGACATCGCCGCCCGCGGGCTGGATATCGAACAACTGCCCCATGTGGTCAATTATGAATTGCCCAATGTGCCGGAAGACTATGTGCACCGCATTGGCCGTACCGGCCGGGCCGGGCGGGAAGGGCTGGCCATTTCACTGGTCAGCGCGGATGAAAGCAAACAGCTGCTGGATATCGAACGCCTGCTGGGTGCTGCCATTCCCTCCGAGGTGCTGGATGGCTATACACCCAGTGCAAGCGCACGCAGCCATGACGAGCCTCGCCCGCGGCAGCGCAAGCCGGCCACAAGGCGCTCGCGCCCGCAGGCCGGTCGCAAGGGGCGCGCATCAGCAGGCAGACGCGGCTGATAAATGCAGGGAAACGCTTGTGAAAGGTATAAAATAGGTATATATTTTATACCATGCCAAGCTTTGAATATGACGATGTCAAAAGCCATAAGAATCTCACCAAACATGGTATAGATTTTGATGCCGCTCAGGCACTCTGGAGTGACCCTGATCTTCTTGAGATTCCTGCCAAAACAGTTGATGAGCCAAGGTTTATTGTCATCGGCACTATTGCCAAGAAATACTGGTCAGCAGTTATAACCTATCGCGGCAAAAACATTCGTATTATTTCTGTACGCAGGTCTCGTATAGAAGAGGTAAGGTTGTATGAAAGCCAAAACATTTGACAAGAAGTTTGATGATAGCAAGGAAATCCTGGGTGACCTTGATGTATCAAAGGCCAGGCGGCCTAACCAGCAGCAGAAACGAGTAAATGTGGATTTTCCCACATGGATGATTGAGTCACTCGATATTGAAGCAAAGCGTCTAGGGGTAACTCGTCAGTCAATAATAAAAGTGTGGCTTGCTGAGCGCCTGGAGAAGATCGCTTCCAACAATTAGCTCAGCCTGCCATGAGTACAGTGCGCCACAAGGTGCTGTAATGTGTTCATGGCAGGTTGGCAAGGTGATA
>JALWTZ010000414.1 GCA_026993285.1 Lysobacterales bacterium
TTTGGCTTGATGCTGCTGGCACTGACCCTGCTGGTGGCCGGTGGTGTGATGGTTCGCCGTCGCGCCTGAAGCCTGAGCCATCTGGCTGATTAAGAAACCGGCCCTCGGGCCGGTTTCTTTTTGCCTGTAGTTTGGCCTGGAAGGGCGTACAACAGGTCAAGCGGATCATTCGGGTTGATGGAGATGGCTTGGGGGATAAGGGGTGCCGGATGACAGGTGAAGATAAGGACTATATTTGGTACGCTATTAAGACAGGAGGTTGCTTATGAAAATTGCATCCGATATCAAACCGTTATCCATACTCAAGGCCAGGGCCGCGGATATGCTCAGGCAGGTCAATGAAACGCATCGGCCTATCATCATTACCCAAAACGGTGAGCCGAAAGCGGTACTGCAAGATCCAGAAAGTTTCGAAAACATGCGCAATGCCATCGGACTGCTGAAGCTGTTGTCCATGGCCGAGCAGGATGTTCGTAACGGAGAGAGCAAACAACAGGAACAGGTGTTTGCAGACCTGGAACAACGGTATGACGCTGATTAATGGCGCAGGCATACACCGTTTATTGGGCAAGAGCTGCGATAGCAGATCTTGAAGCCATTATCGAGCACATCCATGCAGAAAACCCTTTGGCAGCCAGGCAATGGCTGGATCGATTCAGGGCGCTTGCCGAGAGCCTGAATGTGTTCCCGGAAAGAGGTCGTCTGGTTCCCGAACTGGAGGCGCAGGGAATTACACATTATCGCGAGTTGATTGAGCCGCCATGGCGTTTGCTATACAGGATTGACCAGCAGCAGGTGCATGTGATGCTATTGATTGACGCCCGACGGAATGTAGAAGATGTATTGCTGGAGAGGCTGACCCGTCAGCCTTGAAGCGCTTGGCAAAGCTGTGTGGCTTGTTGGTATTGGTTATGGAAGGATTCTGACTACCGTGGGCAAGCTGTCATCCGGAAACACAGTTCGGTTTTGCTCGGCCCACTGCTGCGCTTCCCCGCGCGTACGAAACTGCCCGCAACGCAGTTCCTGCCAGGGCAGTTCCCCCAAAGGCCGGCTGTATAGCTGGCACGGTTGCAGTGCTGCGGGAAGAGACTGCAGCAGTGTTTCCAGTTTGCCCGGCACGGCGGAACCAAGCAGCCGTACCTGCCATTGGTAGACGGGTTTCGCAGCAGATGGCGCCGTTCGTCTTTCCGTTGGCTTGGGTTTTGCCTGTAGCGTTTTCGGGGGTTCACGGGTCGTCATGCTTGTGACAGGCCGTTTTGGCGGTGCGGGTTTTCCTTGCAGTTCTTCGAGTGTGGTGGGGGCGCGCCGCAGGTGCGTACCCTGGCCTGGCAAGGTAACGGGTGCCTTGTACAGCAGGCGAATGGCAGCATCCTGATCCAGCGATTGTTTTGCAACCGAGGAACGCCGCACTTGTGGCGTGACGGGTGGCGTTGCACGCGGTTGTGTCTTGTGGGTGACCGGAACAGGTGAAGTGGGTACCGGTGTGACAACAGCAGGCATTGTTGTGGCTTGCCGCCTCACTGGTGCATTGAAATGCTTTTGGTTGCCAGCAGTAGTTGCAGCCTGATTTCTTGAAACAATCGGTGGCCGCGTGGCTTGTGCGGTTTCTGGATGTTCGGCTTTCCACGCAGCCACCTCGGAAGGCGGCATGCAGACCCATTGCTTGCCGGAAGGTGCGGGCAGACAGACCTGTTTATCGGCAATCGCAGCCTCCATGGCCAGCCAGAGAAAGATGGGATTCATTTCAGTTCAGCCCCTGCATGAAGGTGGTGGTGTAACCCTGGGTTTGCAGGCGCTTGCGTAGCAGTTCCAGTTCCTGTTGCGCCTCATCCAGACTGGCGAAGGGGGTTTTGCGGTGACTGCCGCGCTGGCCCAGTACACCCCATTGGCGGATCAGGGTGGCGCCACCGAGCAGGTCCGGTTGCAGAATCAACTGATAAAAACGCGCGGGTTCCTGGTCGGTTTCCGGGCGTTGCATATAAATACGCATGCTGAAGCCTTTGGATGAGCTTGCAGCGATTATCCCGCATGGGCATGAAGAAACTCAATGATTTGCTCGGCATTGAACTGGTCATCGATAAAGGCGTGACCGATTTCAGCCAGCAGGATCAGCCGCAGCCGGCCTTGCTGGTTTTTCTTGTCCAGGCGCATGTGGGCAACCAGTGTTTCAGCGGGGATTTCCGCAGGCGGGCTTACCGGCAGGCCCAGACCCTGTAGCAGGTCACGGGTGCGCTGGTACAGGGGGGGGTGAGCCAGACCTTCGTGTTCGGAAAAGGCAGCGGCCAGACACATGCCAATGGCAACCGCCTCCCCGTGCAGGAAACGCGTGTAGCCCGTGGCGGTTTCAATGGCATGGCCAAAGGTATGGCCCAGGTTGAGCAGCGCGCGACTGCCCTGTTCCCGTTCATCAGCAGCGACTACTTCAGCCTTGTTTTCACAGGAGCGGTGAATGGCGAAGGCCAGGGCGTCGGCTTCCCGTTGCAGCAGGCGGTCCTGGTTGGTTTCCAGCCAGCTGAAGAATTCCTCATCCCGGATCAGGCCGTACTTGACCACTTCTGCCAGCCCGGCAAGAAACTCACGCTGGGGCAGGGTGTTGAGGGTATCGGTATCAATGATCACGGCTGCCGGCTGGTGGAAAGCGCCCACCAGATTCTTGCCGGCGGGCAGGTTGACCCCGGTCTTGCCGCCGACGGAGGCATCCACCTGCGCCAGCAGTGTGGTGGGAATCTGCACGAAACGCACGCCCCGCATGTAGGCGGCGGCAGCAAAACCGGTCATGTCACCGATGACACCGCCACCCAGGGCGATCAGGGTGCAGTCCCTGGTGGCTTCGATGG